>JBEIUO010000246.1:0-4927 GCA_040374335.1 Phycisphaeraceae bacterium | reverse complement strand
TCGCCGAAGCTCGGCGCCCAGACGACGTCGTCGGGCAGGCCGTCGTTGCGGTTCCAGTTCGTGAACGCCGCACGGCCCGTCGCGGAAGGATCGTATCGCCAGAGCCCGTGGAACCAGGAGCCGTTCTTGAGGTAGATGGGCATCGCCTTGACGATGTCCCAGCCCTTGTCCTTCCAGACGTACTTGACGACTTCCTGTTCATCCGAGCCGTCGAGGTTCGAGATCCAGAGGCCCTTGACCGGGATGTTGGTGAGGGGCAAGCCCGAGCGGCAGTCGAGGAGTTGGATGCGCAGCTTGCGGATGCGGGTGAGCGCGTTGCGATGCTCGGTGTCGGTCTGTCCCTTGGCAACGTCCGCGGCGGCAGCGGTGGCATCGAGGCCTGACATGAGCTCGGAGACCGTGGTGTTCTGTTCGTCGCTCATGGTGTATCAGGGCGTGTACGCGGTGTCGATGAAGTGGTTGGGGTCGATGATCGACGCGAAGCCTCGGAAGCCGCCGGCGGGGGGCGAGGAGCTCGGGCCGGGGACATTGGGGCTTTCTTCGGGGGTCATCTCTTCCTCGGCCACGCCGGAGCGATCGTCTTTATCGTGGATATCGAGGAGGGCCTTGCGGGTCTGGTCGCCGATGATGCCGTCGGCCTCGATACCGGCGTAGATCTGGAAGGCGTGGGTGGCGCGGCGGGTGAGTGGGCCGACGATTCCATCGACGGGGCCGCACCAGAACCCGAGGTTGTTGAGGCGTTGTTGGACGCCGGTGACGCGGGTGACGGGGTCGAGGCCTGCGAGGGTGAGTTGGGTTTTCTGACCCATGAAGAAGAGGGTCGCGGACTTGGCGTCGGCGGGGACTTCGGTCTTGAGGAGGCCGTCGCTATCGGTCTTGGACTCGATCTTGGGTTGGCCGGGGATGGTGAGGCGGTAGGGGCGGTCGGTGAGGGGCTTGCCGCGCTCGTCGAGCATGCGGATGCGGAGCATCCACTTGGAGCCGGCGACGCGGAAGCGGTGGCGTTGTTCGGTGGGGCAGTTCTCGTCGCGGCCGTCGAGGTCGGGTATGATGAGGACGTCGCCGGGGTAGATGACGTTGGGGTTGGGGCGGAGCTTGCGGAAGTCCTCGTTCTCGGGTGCTTCGTAGACGGTTTCCCACTTGGTGAACCCGTAGCTCCATGCGATGAGGGAGAGGCACTCACCTTTTTGGACGACGTGTTCGGTCATGGGCGTTCCTCCGGACGATACCTCGGCTGCGTGATAAACGCAGAATGTCGGTCGGGGCTCACGGTCTTGCAGCGCTGTCAAGTCTGGGGCGAGGCCAGAGCGTTTCCCGGGGTGGTGGGGGTGGTTTCGGCGGCGCGGATGCTCTTCCAGCGCGCGACGGGGATGAAGCCCAGGCACATGATGGCGAGCTGGGTCGCGGCGAACGCGAGGAGGTAGAAGACGGCGGAGTCCATGAAGCCGTAGGAGTGAAGCCCGACGCCGAGCATGTTGGTGCCGAACCAGGACCACGCGGTGACGATGTTGCCGAAGACGGCGAGGACGGCCATGCCCCGGTGCTTGATCATTCCGCCGAAGCGGGCGTGAAGGATGATGAGGTGGATGAAGACGATGAGGGCGGCGCCGTTTTCCTTGGGGTCCCAGCCCCAAAAGCGCCCCCAGGACTGGTCGGCCCAGATGCCGCCGAGGACGGTGCCGACGAAGCTCGTGAGGCAGGCGAAGCACGTGACGCCGTAGATCATCTTCGGGAGCGCGGTGAGGGCGTCCTGGCCGAGGCGTTTGGTGAGGGTGCCGAAGATGAGGTAACCCGCTGCGATAAAGCCGCCGAGGAAGGTCGCGGAGTAGCCGATGGTGATGACGACGACGTGGGTGGCGAGCCAGAAGTTGGAATCGAGAACGGCCTGCATCATCTGCATGGTGTCGCCGCCGGTAGAGAGGTTGTGGGCGACGATGAGGGTCGCGAAGCCGATCAGTGAAGCGACGGCGTTGCCGATGCCGAGTCGGGCGAACCACTCTGCGGCGACGGCGAGGGGGATGCAGGCCCAACCGATGAAGATCGCGGAGGAGTAAAGGTTGGTCACGGGCGGGCGGCCCTGGAGGTAGACGCGAGCGGCAATGCCGATGGTGTGAACGGCGAAGGCGAGCACGATGACGAGGAAGGCGGAGCGTGCCAGGGCGCGGCTCCAGTCGGAGGCGCCGCCCGTGCGGGTGAGGAACCCGAAGCAGGCGAGGATGAAGGCGAGGACATAGAGCGCGGCGGTGTGGGAGAAGGGCTGCGCGATGTTGAAGATCTCTTCGGCGTGTGCGAGGCGGGTCTCCTTCGGGAGCACGTCGTCGAGGCGTTTGGCGTAGGCACTCACGGTGGAGTTGAAGTCCTCGGGCTTGGATTCCTTCGCGGCGAAGAGGAGGGAGACGATGGCCTGGGTGGATTCCTGCTGCTGGAGCTGGGGGTTGCTGAGGATCGCGGCGAGTGGCTGCCACTCTTCGCCCTGGGTCATGGGGGCGATGGTGAAGGGGGCACGGCCGAGTCGGACCTCCTGGTAGGTCATCAGCTTGTTGAAGAGGTCGAGCACGCTGCGCTGGAAGAGGTCCTGTTCGCGACGCGGGATCTCCTGTGCGCGATTGGCCTGTTCCTCGATCTTGTCGAGGTGGGGGCTGATTTCCTTCAGGCTGAAGCGGATCTGCTTGGTATCGGTGACCCCGAGCATGCTTACGAGTTCGGGGTGATCGATACGGAAGACGCGGCGATCATCGGCGCGGTCGGGGTTGGCGAGCATCTCGAGGTACCACTCGATCGCCGGGATCTGGCGGGCGTGGGCCTTGACGTCGCCGGTGGCGGGCTCATCGACGGTGAGTGTTTGCTTGCCGGAGATCGTGAGGAGCGTGGTCCGCGCGAAAGAGTCGAGGGGCTTGACGCGACCGTCTGCGAGGACGGGGAGTCGGCCGAGGGTCTCGACATCTTCCTTCGCTTCGCTCTTGATGTGGCGGAAGGGGAGCGAGAGCACGTAGAGCAGGCAGAGCCCGGCGACGATCCAGGGGAGACGCGACTTTACGAAGTTCATTTCACGTTCCTCTTGATGGGAGCGGCGAGTCGAACGCCGAAGTGGATGAGCAGGCCGATGGTGACGAGCCCGCAGGAGAAGTACGGCAGGAGCCACCCGGGGTTGCGGACGACTTGCAGGATGGTGGTGGTGTCACCGGGCTTGAAGGAGCTCTGGTAGAAGGTCTCGCCCGCGTGGCGGAGGGGGTTGTTCATGTAGATGAGGACTTCGCGGTCGACGTTGCGGGCGGGGTCCTGGAGGCGGACAAGGCTCGAGAAGTTGCGAGGGGTGTTGGTGCCGACGAAGCGGTCGTGCCGAAAGTCGATCAGCGAGAGCGTGTAGGGCTTGTATGTGCGGCGAAACCGCAGGGAGACGTCGTACGATTTGCCGCCCACGCTGATCGGCTGGCTGCTCACGAGACCGACGGACACGAGGTACGTGCCCAGGGACTTGCCCTCATTCATGACCTTGATGTATGCGCTGGGTACGTCGACGGTCGCGCCGTCGACGCCGGTGGCCTCGGGGATTCGAACGGCGGCGATCTGCTTGCCGACGCCGGAGTCCGCCCGATCGAGCTGCGCCTTGGTGGCCTGCATGGGGCCGAGGAGGCCGGAGTTGGGCATCCACTCCAGGACTTCAATCGTGAAGGGGAGCCGGGGATCGGAGATTGAGGGCGTGGAGGCGAGCATGCCCTGGGGCACCACGACGACCCGATCGGAGGTCGGGTCGGATGGGTCCACGATCGCGAGTTCGCTCTCGCGGATGTCCTCGATGAAGTTCGCGCTCTTGCCCTCCTCGATGGTCATGTTGCCTTCGTCGGCGGCAATGCCGGTGACGAACTCGCCCACCAGAAGGAGGATCACGCCGGCGTGCGAAAGGATCACGCCGATGCGCTTGGTCGACCACGTAAAGCGGATGATGAACGCGGCGGTGAGGTTGATGAACAGCAGCACGCCGAGGGTCAGGCCGCCCGGGAACGGGATTGCACCTGGGATCTTGAGCAGCTTCTCGGGGAAGAAGAGTTGGAACGGGACCCACACAGCGATCGACCGGAAGTAGTCGTCGACCACGGTCCAGATTCCGTTCTCTACCTGCGCGAGTGTGCCGGCAAGTGTGAGGAACATGCCCGCCGAGAGGATGAACACGGTGAGGCGGAGTGAGGCGAGGGGTTCGATGAGGGATTTCAGGTTCATTTACTTGGGTACTCCGGCGGTTCCGACCTCGCGGACGAATCGTTCGAACTCGGGCTTGGCGGGGTCGGTGACGGGGGCGTCGCCGCTGAGCTTGAAGAACCAGGTCTGCGGGCCTTCGGGCACGATTGCCGCGGACATCGCGCGGGCCCCGGTGGCGTCGCGGAGGTGGACGAGAATGGCGCCGTTGCCGAGGTCGGTGGTTGGCTGGTCGGTCAGCGCGGCGACGGGCGGGAGGCCGAGTTGGCCTCGCCAGCGGTTGATGTTCGAGAGCGGGCCACCGCCGTCACCAAGGAGGCTCGTCAGGGTGACGCGAGCGGAGCCGCCCGTGCCGGTGAGATCGAAGGCGGAAACCGCGATGCCAGACGGATCCGGAGCGGCCTTCCAATCGGTCGGGGATTTCCAGACGACTGAGCGGTTGAGGACACCCGAATCGGTGGAAGGACGCGGTTGGTCGGGGAGGGACTCGGCCCCGCTGATCGGGGGATGATCCGAGGGGATCGCAGGCTTGGCGATTGGGGGGTGATCGGAGGGGAGGCCTCCCGCGGGAGCGGGTTGAGGAGCGGGGGTTGGGATAGCCCCGTCCGCGAGGCGGAAGGTCTTGGTGAAGGCGGCAAACTGGTCTTGGAGCTTGGTCGCGGCGTCGGCGGAGGCGGTGCACTTGGCGAACCAGGTCTTGCCGTCGCCGGGGGTGATGATGGCGGCGAGCATG
>JBEIUO010000131.1:0-6583 GCA_040374335.1 Phycisphaeraceae bacterium | reverse complement strand
GCGTGGAAGGCCTCGTTGATCATCGGCATGAGGACGCGGTTGCTGACGAAGCCGGGGCGATCGTTGGCGGGGATGGGGGTCTTGCCCATGGCCTTGGCGAGGGCGATGACGCGCTCGGTGGTCTGTGGCGCGGTCTGGAGGCCCTTGATGACCTCGACGAGCTTCATGACGGGGACGGGGTTGAAGAAGTGCATCCCGATGACGCGGCCGGCGGCGGGGCCGGTGGCGGCGGCGATGTCGGTGATGCTGATGGAGCTGGTGTTGCTGGCGAGGATCTCGTTGTGGCTGAACATCTGCGCGAGCTTGGCGAAGAGTTCGCGCTTGACCTTGGCGTCTTCGACGATGGCCTCGATGACGATGTCGGCACCCTTGAGCATGTCGATGGAGGGGACGTAGTGGAGGTGGCTGAGCGCGGCATCGAGCTGGGCCTGCGTCATGCGGGCCTTCTCAACTTCGCGGGCGAGGCGCTTGCGGTGGCTGTCCTGGCAGCGCTCGAGCGCCTGGCCGGAGGCGTCGCAGACGAGGACCTTGAAGCCACTGCAGGCGGCGACCTGCGCGATACCGCCGCCCATCTGTCCGGCTCCGATCACGGCAATGGTTTTGATGTCGTTCATACCCCCAGAATAGCACCGAAACCCGCCGCGGGTGTCCGGAGTATTTATCGTGAATTCACCCGATTCAGGGTCTTCCACGGAGGGCGCGGGGTCGCTAGGCTGTGGTATGCCATCAATCGCTTCGCTCGAAAAGCTGTTGAGCAAGGAACCGAACGACCCGTTCCTGCTGTACGGGATGGCCCAAGCGCACGCAAAGCTCGGGCAGTACGCGAAGGCGGTCGAGTTCTACGACCGTTGCCTCGCGGCGGACCCGAAGTACTGCTACGCGTACTACCACAAGGCGGTCGCCCGGGCGGGGGCCGGGGAGATCCCGGCGGCGCTCGCGGCGATTGCCGCGGGGCTGACGGCGGCGGCGAAGGCGGGCGACGCCCACTGCGCGGCGGAGTTGCGGGCGCTCAAGAACAGCATGGAGTGAGACGTGCCGGGATACCCAATTCTCGAGAAGATTGTGGTCACGACGAAGTCGAAGATGGCTTCGCTGCGCGTTGGTGGGGAAGAGGTCGGAACGGTGCCGGTGATGATGCTCGCGCGGATCGGGCTGCGGGAGGGGGCGGAGTGGAGTCCCGAGACGATTGCGCGGGTGCAGCGGGCAAACGACGTCGCGAAGGCGCTGGCTCGGGCGATTCGGCTGCACGCGGCGAGCCCGAAGACGAGGGCGGAGGTCACGTCGCGACTGGTGGCGGCCGGGGTTGCGGAGGACATCGCGGCGGAGGCCCACGACCTGCTGGGCGAAATGGTGCCGCTGTCGGATGACGCGGTGACGGAGGTGGTGCTGGCGAAGGCGGCGCGGCGGGGTGAGTCGCGGGCGATGGTGGAGGAGCGGCTCGGGGCGAGGGGGATCGAGGTGCCCGCGGACAAGGGGCATGAGCGTGATGCGGCCCGGGTCGCGGCACGGCTGGCGGCGAATCGGGTGCCGCCGAAGGCGGATGCGGCGACGAGATGGAGGCGGGTGTTGGGGGCGCTGGCGCGGAAGGGGTTTGGGGAGGACGAGGCGATGGCGGCGGCGCGAGAGGTGCTTGGTGCGCCGCCTGAGGGTGCAACCTCCGAGGGGTGAATCTGCTACGATTGGGGCGTGAAAGAACTCCTTTTCATTGGCGTGTGTGGTGCGATCGCCCTGACCGGATGCGTGGAGAGCAACTCGACGCGGCTGGACATCGGTGGCGGGGTTGACTTGCCGTCGCTCTCGCTGGCGGACGAGCGGCCGGAGCACAGGCCCGACGACGGGCCGTCGTCGACGGGGTTGTCACGGACGAACTGGCGAGCGGTGACGGTGAGCGCGCCGGTGTACGGGGTGGCGTCGCATCCGACGTACCGGACGGAGTGGCGGATGACGTCGACGACGCACCGGCAGCGTGGGGGCGAGTTCCCGACGGCGTCGACGGCGCTGGAGGAGACAGGGGGGACGATGTGGGACCAGCGGTACGAGGCCTTTGCGGCGCCGTTTGTGTATGTGGGGGATTTGGTGATGCTTGTGCCGCGGATGGTGATGACGTCGCCGGTGACGGAGGTGCGGGAAACTGAGGCTGCGTATTCGCGTGCGCCGGTGGGGACGCCGAAGCGAAGCGGGGCGGGGAAGTGAGCGGGGGCGTAGACGAGACCGGGCTGGGGGCGGGGTATCCGTTTCGACCGGAGATGGAGCTGACGGTGCGCGAGGCGCATCGGATGCTGGGGGAGGGGAAGCTGGTGTTGGTGGATTGCCGCACGGTGCCGGAGTGGGAGTTTGCGCGGGTGGAGGGCTCGGTGCTCATCCCGCTGGACGAGATTGAGCGGCGGCATGACGAGGTGGAGGCGGGGCCGGGGCAGCGGGTGGCGGTGATCTGTCACCATGGGGTGAGGTCGATGCGTGCTGCGTTGGCGTTGCGGGCGTTGGGCGTGAAGGGGTGCATGTCGGTGGCTGGGGGGATTGAGGCGTGGAGCCTGGGTGCGGATGGCGGGGTGCGGCGGTACGAGCGAGGGGGCGGCGTGATTCGACCGGTGGAGTGAGTTGGGGGCGGGTGGGGGAAGGTTTGAAGCGTGATGTGGTGAGTTGGCGAACCGGCGCGTGAGCGGGCGGGTGTTTGTGTACGTGCGTGTGGAGTTGGGGTGGGCAAAAAGAAGAACCCCCGGAGCAAGGTGCTCCGGGGGTCATTGCGTCAGAGAATCAAGTCACTGACAGAAACAGGAGCCCCAAAGGGGAAGGGGCTCTGTTGGGAACTTAGCAGCCGGGGAAGCCGACGCCACCCGCGTCCCACGCGCTGAAGAACAGGATCACGTCGTCGCCGTCGACGCCGTTGGCGCCATCGACGTCGGCACAGGCGTTGCCGTTATCCCAGTCGGCGAAGAAGGCGATCACGTCGTCGCCGTCGATGCCGTTGGTGTCACCGTTGTAGTTGGCGTAGCAACCGGAGGCGGTCCAGGGGCAGCCGCCGCCGCAGGCAGACCAGAGGATGTTGACGGTACCGCCGATGTTGAAGCCGTTATCGCCGGCGGTGGAGCGGAAGTGCCAGCGGCTGTTGCCGATGTCCTGGCCGTTGTAGGCGTGGACGATGTAGTAGGTGCCAGCGGGGAGGGCCAGCGTGGTGCCGTCGAACACGAGGTCCGGGGCGTTGCCGGTGCCGGCGGTGGAGGAGCCCATGAGGGCGCCGAAGGAGTCGTAGACGGCAACGGTGTTGCCGAAGGAGGTGGAGCTGAGCATGTCGAAGCTGACGGGCTCAGCGGCCGAGGCGGGGTTGCAGGTCGTGGCCTTGTACCAGTTGACCTGGTAGGGGCCGAAAGCGACGGCCGGGATCGGCGCGCCGGGGACGAGGAGCGGGCCACCCGCGTCGAGGTCGGTGGTGATGGGCGGGAGGACGGAGGCCGCGGCGGGCGTGCCGTTCACGTTGGTGTTGAAGCGGAGGGTGAAGGTGCCGCCGGCGGTGGTGGAGGTAGCGCCCCAACCGTCGGAGAACACAGCGTCGGCGGGAGCGACGGCAATGTCGTACTCGCCGGCGGGGAGGCCCTGGCTGCCGGGGAGGTAGTTGCGACCGTCGTACTGGTTGCCGTCGCCGACAGCGGCGCGGCGGCCGATGCCGAAGGAGAGCTGGCTGTTGACGCCCGAGCCGCTGTCGCGGTCGAAGGCAACGAGGTCACCGGTGCTGGTGAAGACGGCCACGGCCACGTCGGTCGCGGAGCCTTCGGTGTCAGCATCGAGGAACTGGGTGAAGGGGTCGGTGGCGTCACCGTTGAGGGTGACGGTGTACCACTTGACGCCGCCGGTGGCGACGGAGCTGCTGCGGGTGGTCACGCCGTCCGCGAGGGCGGGGATGACTTCGGTGGTGGGACGGGGCGGGGCGTAGCCGGTGCCCTGGAGGGCAACGTAGGCGCCGCGGCGGCCGCCGCCGCTGATGGTGCCACCGGAGACGGTGTTGACGGTGGAGTCACCGATGATGCCGGCGTAGTAACCCTGGACGTTGGTCGAACCAACGACGTTACCGGTGTTGTTGGCGCGACGCATGGAGGCGTAGCCAGCAGCGGGGACGGTGAGGGCCGCGTCGGTGAAGACTTCGAGCTTGCAGCCGACGAGGCGATCGACGCCGATGAAGGCGTCGGTCAGCGTGATGTTGCCGTTGAAGGTGACGGGGTCGGCGAAGAAGAGACCCGCGCCAGCGCCGGCGGACCAGCCAGCGCCGAGGTCGAGGTTCCAGACGACCGGAGCGCCGGAGCCCGTGGTGGGATCGGCGACGGCGCCGGCAGCGCCGCTGGTCTGAAGGGTGGTGTTGTAGGTGTCGTAGAAGCTGACCTTCATCCAGAGCTGGTCCTGGGCGGCAACGGGGAGCCACACGCCCCAAGCGATGCCGTTGATGACCACGTCGCCGGTGGCGCCAGCGCCGCCGAACACAACGTCGTCCATGTTGGCCTGAGAGTTGACGGGGCCAGCGAAGCCACCGCCGGTGTCGGCGCCGATGCCCGGGTCGTAGACGACCAGGTCGACGCGCTCGCCGTAGGTGTTGCGGACGTAGTCGCCACCGGTGAGGTCGTTCACCGTGATGGGACGGGCGGCGGGCAGGTTCGCCGTATCGTCCGCGGTCTGAGCGAACGCGGCCGGAGCGACGCACGCACCAGCGGCCAGGACAAGAAGCAATCCGTTCTTCATATCAAATACCCCTTTCACATTCCGGCTGAGCTTGATTCTCTTGCTTCAGCACGACACACACCCAGGCTGCTGTCCGCCCGGTTCGACATCCAAGAACGATCCGCGAACGTTCATGCGGACCGTGAAGGATCCATTCAATCGTCCATTCAACGGTGTCGGGAGACCGTCGACCCCAATCCGGGCAACAACGACCTTCCGAGCATTCGCTGCAGACGCTACAAACCGCACAGTCGTCATACTCCAAGACCCGGAACTGCGCGTCGGCTCACGTCATACCAACGGCACAGTCGGAAGAAGACTTCTCTCGTCTCGTGGAAAATAACACATCCCTACCAGTTCGACAAGCGCAATCCAATCAATTGACACCTTTCAAACACCAAATATGGGCTGTTTTTTGCCCCCACTGCGGGGAATGACCCAGAATTCCACCGGTTCATGTAACGCGTTTCGCTGGTTGGCCAACGAAACAGCCCCCGCGCGAGGGCACGGGGGCTTCGAGGATTACTCGATTCGGGGGACTCAGCAGCCGGGGAAGCCGACGCCGCCCGCGTCCCATGCGACGAAGAACACGATGACGTCGTCGCCGTCGACGCCGTTCTCGTTGTTCACGTCGGCGCAGGAGTTGCCTGCATCCCAGTCAGAGAAGAAGGCGATCACGTCGTCGCCGTCGATGCCGTTCTGGTCGCCGTTGTAGTTTGCGAAGCAGCCGGTTGCACCCCACGGGCAGGTGGGACCGCCGCAAGATGTGTTGGTGATTGAGCTGTGGAAGTCGGCGATGACGGGGATGTTGGTGATGAGATCGGTGGAGCGGGTGTGCCAGCGGGTGGGCTGGGAGAGGGCGACGTCGTGGGCGACGGCCATGTAGTAGGTACCGGCCGCGAGGGAGCCGCTTTCGCCGTTGAAGGAGGGGTCGGCCGGGGCGCCGCTGTAGGCGGGGCGAGAGACGCTGCCGCCGAAGGAGAACTGCGGGAGTTCGAGGTTGCCGGAGTCGTCGTCCTCGATGACGATGTTGCCCGCGGAATCGAAGATGGTCACGAAGGGATCGGTGCCTTCGTTGCAGCGGCTGAAATCGATGTCGATGAAGTTGTTCGCGTCGGTGGCGTCGCAGACGTCGAACTTGAACCAGATGACATCGCCGGCCTGCATCGCCGGGGCGGCCTGGCCGATCGGGGTGAGCACGTTGATGGGGCCGAGGTCGAAGTTGGGGACTGGGGCCTCGGCCGCGGCGGCCGGGGTGCCGTTGGAGTTGCTGTTGATGCGGACCTGGATGTTGCCGGTTTCGGTGCTGGTGCTGGCGGCGATGTACGCGCCGCTGAAGGTAGCGGGGGCGGCGGCGACGCCGATGAAGTAGTCACCGGGGGTGAGCTGGGAGTCGCGGCCGTCGTACTGGCGGCCGTCGCCGAAGGCGGCGCGGCGGCCGATGCCGTAGGTGAGCTGCGAGAGGTTGCCGGAGCCGTCGTTGTCGTCGGGGTTACCGATGAGGTTGCCGTTGTCGTCGTAGAGCGCGATGACGGTGTCGGTGACGGTGCTGCCCTCGGTGTCGATGTCGACGAAGGTCTGGGCGGCGTCCTGAGCGCCGGAAGGGCCGACGGTGAAGCGGTACCACTTGACCTGGCCGGCGGTGACTGGCGTGGTCACGCTGGTCGTGCCGTCGGCAATCGGGACGGGGTTGATCTGGGTGAAGGACGGGGGGGTGGGGAGGACGTCGCCCTTGAGCGCGAAGCCGACGCGGAGCGCGCCGCAGCCCGCGGGAGCGGGGTCATCGGCGAAGACGTCGGTGGTGTTGGCGTCGGCGGTCACTTCGACATCGTCGTCGCCGTCGAAGTCAAAGCCGCTGAGGATGTCGGAGGCGCTGGGG
>JBEIUO010000554.1:0-2821 GCA_040374335.1 Phycisphaeraceae bacterium | reverse complement strand
TGTCACACGGCCGTCAGTCCGGCCGGCATCAACACCCGCTATCCCACTTCCCAAAGAAACCAATCACATCATCCCCATCCACCGCCCCGTCGTGGTTCCAGTCCGCGGCGATCTCGCCCGCGTCCCAGGGGCCGAAGAAGTCGATGACGTCGTCGCCATTGACGCTGAAGTCCTGGTTGAAATCGCCGCCGCAGCGGACAGAGGCGTCGATGGACAGCGAGGCGGTCTTGCCGCAGGGGCCGGTGGCGATGAGGTGGTAGCGGGCGAGGTTGACGGGTGCGTTCGAGGCGATGGACAACTCCGGCGTCTCCGCGCCGGAGTAGATGCCGCCGTCGGCAAGCGGCAGCCCATCTTTGTACCAACGAACGTCCGACACCGGCCCCGACACCGCCGCGGCAAGCACGATCGGGTCGCCGACATAACCGTCGACAACGGCGGCCGAGAGGCGATCGACGGAAGGTCGGCATCGGACTTGAACCGCGGTCGCGGCGAGCGAGAGACTGGTCGCGCTGTTGTTGAGGGCCCACTCGAGGCCGGGACCAAGCGAGGGCAGCGCGATCGCACCGAGCGAGAAGCTACCCGCCTCAACGACCGTCCAGCTCTGACCAGCAGCAACCGGCCCCTCGCGAGTGATGACCGTGAGCCCCGCGGCGAGGTTGCACGCTCCGGTCGCGGTGATGGCGGGTGCCGCGGCGTCGAGCGATACCTCAACGAGCCCGGTGGGCGAGGCGGTGATGCTGCCGTCGAGAAGGAAGCCGGAGGGGCGGATGATGCCGTCGAGGGTGATGGTGCCGGTCATGGAGCCGGCGGCGGTGAAGAGGCCGATGGAGGAGCCGCGGAGGAGGGAGAGGGATGTTGTCGCGACGTGAGACGATGCGTCGACATGAAACGAGGTGTAGGAGTCAGAGAGGTTGGCGTGGCCGACGGAGAACCGTCCGTCGTGAAACCCGCCACATGTGATCGTCGTGATGTCCGCGAACGCACTCCCAGAAATCACTACGGCGGCACCCCAACACTCGAGCCGTTCGCCAGTGATCCGGCTGCCATTCAGCACCTCGACTCGCGTCGGCCAACCCGTCGCACGGCTGCCGGCGCACAGCAGCACTGAGTCGGCCCACGGTACATCGTGATCGAGCCGAGCACCTTCGCGGAAGGTCCATGTTCCGATCAGTTCGTGCGCAGAAACGCGGGTGCCGACGTCAGTGGCGATCCCGAGGCTGGTTCGCAAGTTCCTCGCGAGCAGTCGCCCACCAGTTGACATCACGACAGCGTCGCTGGCGATCGTTGCTTCATGGCCTCGTACATCCGCACCGCGGTGAATGTTCAGTTCATGAGCGAAGAGAGTTGCTCCAGCGTCTACCAGGGCGCCATCGACTGCTGCAAGTCTGTTCGGCTGAATGGAGCCGCTGCTCAAGGAGCTGCCGAGTCCAAGCTCGACGGTGCCGCCGGTGATGATCCACGCGGTGAGGGATGTCATCGACGCCTGCACTACACCTGTGTCGCCGAGGTCCACGACGTGGCCGCCAATGGACCCGCTGGTTGCGACAAGCAGTCCCGCGCAGTTGATGTGTCCTTCCAGAGCACCGCCCACGACGCGAAGTTCACTTCCCGCGGCGATAGCGCTCCCAAGTGATCCTGCGCACCCACATGTCAGAGTTGAACCGGGGCCGATTTCCACCACTCCTCGACCACTCCCGTTCGGCCCTGCCGTTCCAACGACGTACCCGCCGCTAAAGCCCGTAACCGCCTCGAGTCTGAGCACCGCATCGGCGCCTGGAACGGCTCCCACGTAGAAGGGGCGTTGAGGAGATGCGAGCCGTCCATTGCGAAGAACCACGCTGGTTGCGATGCCCGCCATCCCGGTTCGGATTGCGGCGCCATAGTTCAGCGTGGATCCGCCCAAATCGAGAAGCCCTGCCGGCGAGTTGATCGAGAGTTCGCGGCACGTCGCGTTTTGACCGAGAAGGATGGCCCCGGTCGGTGCTGGACCAAACATCGCGATTTCTTGCCCACTGGGCACCCCATCCGACCAGTTCGCTGGATCATGCCAGAGGCCGCCGTTGGGGTTGGTCCATGTCGTGGTCTGAGCCGAGGCGATGCATGCTGTGCACGCGGCGAGCAGCGTGGCGATTTTGGGTGTTGTTCTGGTACGCGCTCGCATCGGTCCGTCTCCACGCCCTCTATGCGGAGCTTACTCCAGGCGGGGAAGGGCAACAAGCGGCATTGTGAAACATCTCTATGGGAGGCCTGTTTCTCCGGGGAAAGCCATTTCCGGCTTCCTTGGTTCCGCGGTGGGGTTGCGGAGGGCGGCAGTCTGGACGCGCCATGGAGTGCGTGGGCGTTTGACTTGTTTACATGGGAGTGATGTGCTGAAGTGGAGCGGTGCGCGCGACGGATGTTCTGGCCCGTGGTCCGTGGTGCGTGGGGGTTTGACGAACCACGCGCGATGTGCGAGCGTCGGGGCGATCCGGAGGAGGCGGGACGCCGCGGCGTCTGTGAGCATCGTGAACTGGGTGGCTCTTGAGGCGGCGAGGAGATGCTGGGGGCGCGGGCAGGGGGGCTGGGTCGGTGCTTGGAGGCGTGGAGGTCGTGGGCAGCGGCGGGCAGTGGTGGGCTGGAGGAAAGAGGCGTGCGGCGCGGAGGGTTTGCGGGAGGGTGCCGATTGAGTTGCCCCGTCGCCCCCCGCGCTCCGAGAGCGCGGGGGGTTGGGCAGTGGACATTGGCCGCGGAGGGGCTTTACCTTCTTCTACGAGCGGTCGCGCCGACGAGCGTGGTGCATAGGAGGCCTGCTACGCCGGGTGCGGGGAGGCAGCCGCCGGTG
>JBEIUO010000339.1:0-4040 GCA_040374335.1 Phycisphaeraceae bacterium | reverse complement strand
TTTCGATCTGACAGGCTTCAAGCCAGAACAGCAAAGTGGGATGCACGCGAGTGATCCTGGCGATAGCAAGCGAGCCTTCAAACGCCTCCGCAAACTCCCTGAGATCGCCGGCGGCGAGTGCGAAACGCATTCGGGCGGCGTTCATGTCTCCCAGCGTACGACCAGCACGGTGCCCAGCGAGCTGACCCACCACAAGCGGCGCGCCGGTGGGGGGAAGCAGATGAGAACTGGTTCCGCGCTGAAGCGACAATCGCTGGATCGCTGTGTACATGCCCTCCGCGTGATGCCGGGCGAGCAGTTCCAAGGTGAACGCGGCGTTGATGCGGTTGGAATCTGGATCCACGTCGTGCCATTGATCTGGCAGGGACCAATAGGCTGCATAGAGAGCGGAACCGGTGGGGTCGCTGAGGGTGGTCGCCTTCAGGGCACGTGCCTGGATTTGGTTGTGGAGCTCGTAGGCGTCCAGCAGCGACTGCCACGCATCGTCGGTTCCGGCTGCGCTGGCATCTCCGGGCTGGCGGGTGCGCACCAGTTCGTTCCAACCTTTCATGCCGGGGTCGTTGGCTGCCGCGGCAGCGGCTTGTCGGCGCAGAAAGACTTCGTAAGAGACGGACAGCAGCACGAAAGCGACGAGGATCACGATGAGAGACCGGCGGCCAACCCGGCGTGCCCGAGCGGAGACGAGCGGTGGTAGAGCTGGCGCGGGCGATGCGCTGAGGTGCTTCGTACCGGTGTCGCCCTCCACGAGTTCCATGAGAACTGAGGAGAGCTCCGTCAGTCCACCGCATTCAGGGCATTGGATTCTCAGGTTCGCGGGGACGGTGATTCCAGCGAGGGAGTAGCCGCACGCGGAGCACTCGCAGCGAGGGCGAAGGACCGTGCGAACTCGGAAGCGGAGCAGGAGATCGCGGGCGACGTAGGCGATCACTGGCGCGGGGAAAGAAGCGAACAGAGGCCAAAGCGGCCACATGAAATCGTCGTACAACGAGCGGCTGCCGCTCTGGAACCACAGCACGAGGCCCCAAGGAACGGCTGCCGCGATGGTCCCGATCACAACCACGACCATGAAGCGTCCGAGTCGCCGCGAGCCCGACCCCGCGGCGGCCGAGAGCAGGCGCCGAGCTCGCTCGTCCTCGAACCGATCGAGTTCGGGGAAGGCACGCCAGAGTTTGCGGGTGAGGATGCGCATGGGAGCGAGATCGGGCAAGTCTGATAGCGATTCGTACGGTGTCGGGTTGCAGCAGGGTAACAGACGCTTGGTTGCCGCGGGTATCATGCCCCGATGCGAACCGTTCTCGCCGGGATTGATGAGGCCGGGTACGGGCCCCTGTTGGGGCCGTTGTGCATTGGGGCGAGTGTGTTCGTGGTTCGGCAGGAGGCGGAGGCGCAGGCGACGCCGAATCTGTGGAAGCTGCTCGAGGGCGCGGTGTGCCGCGAGCCGGGGCGGAGCGGGGAGCGGGACGCGAAGGGGCGGGTGCCGATCGCTGATTCGAAGGCGCTCAAGCTCTCGAACTCCGTGAAGTCGACGCATCCGTTGATCCATCTCGAGCGGGGCGTGCTGGTGATGCTCGGGCTGATGAACGACGAGCCGATCGCGGACGACGGTGCGCTGCTGCAACGGCTTGGCGCGTCCTTGCCCACGCACCGCGCGTACGCGGGCGATGCGACGGTGTTGCCGGTTGCGGTCTCTTCCGGGGAACTCGGGATTTGCCGGAACCTGGTGCGCGGCGCGTGCGAGCGTTCCGGCGTTTCGCCGGCAATGCTGCGCTGCCGCGTGATGAGCGAATCGGAGTTCAACGGTGTGATCGCGTCGACGGGCAACAAGGCGGAGACTACGGCGGGGCCGGTTGGTGAACACCTGCGTGCCATCTGGGAAACCTACGGAGCGGTGGAGCACGAAGGTGCACCGTCCCGTCTCGGCGTCGTGTGCGATCGCCTGGGCGGTCGCGCGTCCTATGCCGGGTTGCTGGAGCGTGAGTTGCCGGGCGTAAGCGTCGAGACCGTTGAGGAGACCGACGCTCGAAGCCGCTACGTGGTCACCGGTCCGGGGCGACGCGCGGGGATCAGCTTCATCACGGAGAGCGAGTCGGCCCACATGCCGGTCGCGATGGCCTCGATGACCGCCAAGTACGTGCGCGAGTTGCTGATGAAGCGGTTCAACGACTGGTACTGCGCCGTCTATCGGGACGAGCGCGGCGCCGAACTCAAGCCCACGGCCGGTTACGCGCTCGACGCGCGTCGCTGGCTCGACGACGTGGGCGAGACGATGACCGCCGCGGATCGCGCGGAGCTGGTGAGGCGGGCATGAACGAGGCGAAGCGGTATCTCGATCTCGCGGCGAGGCTCGCGCTCAGGTCGCTCGGCAAGGTGGAGCCGAACCCACCCGTGGGGTGCGTGTTTGTTCGTGATGGCGTCGTGATCGGGGCCGGGCATCATCGGCGGTTCGGCGGGTTGCACGCGGAGCGGGATGCGCTTGCCGCGATGCGGGAGGCGGGGGTCGATGCGGCCGGATCGACCGCGTACGTGACCCTCGAGCCGTGCAACGGCCACGGCAAGCAGCCGCCGTGCGTCGAGGCGCTGATGGGCGCGAAGGTGGCCCGTGTGGTCTTCGCCGCGCGTGATCCGAACCCGGGAAAGTCGGGCGGAGCGGAGGCCCTGCGTGCCGCGGGAATCGAGGCGGAGTTCAGCAGTGTGAGCCGGCTCGCCTCGTCGCTTACGGCGCCGTTCGTGAAGCGACTGCGGACGGGATTGCCGTGGGTGATCGCGAAGTGGGCGCAGACGATCGACGGGAGGATCGCCACGCGGACCGGTGAGAGCCAGTGGATCAGCAACGAGTGGTCGCGTCGGCGCGTGCATGAACTTCGCGGCCGGGTGGACGCGGTGATCACCGGGCTCGGCACAGTGAACGCGGACGATCCGATGCTTACGGCGCGGGGTGTGCGGGCGCGGCGGATCGCGAGGCGCGTCGTGATCGACAGCGACCTGGACATCGCCCACGATCGCAAGTTGGTTCGTACGGCGCGCGAAGTGCCGACGATCGTGGTCTGCGACGGGAGTCTGCTCGGCGCCGCGATCGCCGCGCACAGGATCAACGGGTTGCGTGAGGCGGGGGTGGAGATCATCGGCGTGCCGCAGTCGGGTGGGCACGGGCGTCTTGATCTTGCCGCGGCGATGCGGGAACTCGTGTCGCGGCATCTGGTGACCAACGTGTTGATCGAGAGCGGGCCGGGGCTGATGGGTTCGTGCTTCGGCGAGGATCTGATCGACGAGGCGTGGGTGTACGTGGCGCCGATGCTGTTTGGGGACGATCAGGCGCGGCCCGCGGCGGCGGGGATGATCACCGAGCGGCTCGCGGACGCGAAACGGTTTCGGTTGGCGAGGTCGAAGACACTCGGCAACGACATCGAGTTGGTGTACAGGCGCGACCGGGGAACACCGTGACGCGCCCGCGTGCGATGGGCTGTCGGCGTCGTTGAGCCGTCAGGCCGGGGTCGGCCAGAACGTCAGCGAGGGTTGGACGACACCCTTGATCTCGCGGCCTTCCGCGTTTGTATACAGCACCGTGCCCGGGGCGATGTGCGCCCATCGAACCTGTGCGAAGGCGATCGGTGTTGCGCCGAGCATCGGTGAGAACGCGGAACTCGTGATCGCGCCGATGGAGTCGCCTTCCGGCGCGGCGCGAAGCAGCTCGCCCGTCACGGGCAACACGGGGAAGGACTCGGCCGAGTCGCGGATGCTCTCGAACTTGATGGCGACCAGTTGCTGCTTGGGGTGGCCGCGGGCGTGCATGCGGGCCACGATCTCCTGGCCGAGGTAGCAGCCCTTCTTGAAGGAGACGCGGTCCGCGATCACGCCGGTTTCTGCGGGCAGTGATTCGGTCCCGAAGTCGATGTTGTACAGCGGGGTGCCGGCCTCGATACGTGCGACGTTGAACGCGTGCCATCCGGCCGGGCGGAGTCGGATCCGCGACGCGAGCGAGTTCGGGTTCGCGGTTTCTTCGTCGGCCTCGCGGCCGTCGTTGACGAGCTTTGTGTACAGGT
>JBEIUO010000235.1:0-5055 GCA_040374335.1 Phycisphaeraceae bacterium | reverse complement strand
CCGATTCAGGACGTGAACTTCGAGATGGTGCCGCTGCTTTCGAGCCCGTACGACATGTACGCGTTGGCGGTGCTGGGGGTCCGCACGTTCCTGGCCGGGGGGGAACGGCCGTTGCCTGTGGCGCTGGACGACATGCTGAGCCTGTCGGTTCAGGCGGGGCGGGGCGCGGGAGAGGGCCGGGATCTGGCGGATCGGATCGGCGATGCGCTGGCGGCGGACGAGCGGTTCGTGGACTCGCTGGGTCCGCACCGGCTCATGTACGAGTCGAAGACGCCGCAGGACGCGTACGGGGCGATTCCCCCGCGGCTGTGGCACCGAACGCTGGCGACGATCATCCGGATGTTCTCCGGGTTGGGACCCGACAGCTTCTGCCGGGACTACGGTGATGCGCCTCCGGGGGGCATTCACAAGATCTTTGACCCCGTGTTGGCGGAGTTGTACGCTCTGCTGGTCGCGTGCCGATCATTGATCGTGCCGGACATGGCCCAGCGGTCGGAACTGCGTGGGGTGGTAAACGATTGCCTGCAATCGGTGAAGCGTTAAGGCGCGCCGATGGACGGGGAAGGAAACTCTGTCTCAGGAAGCGACCGGCGGCGACCGGTCTATACAAGGATGACTGCAATGACAAACGCGTGGACGAAGGCTCTGGTGCTCGTTGGGATGCTGGTCTCGGTGCTCTTTATGGGCGTCGGCTGCGGCTCCAAGCCCAAGATGGGCGTGTATGAGATTTCGGTGGCGCCGGGCGGGGATCTCTCCTCGACCCTGGGCGCGGCACCGCTTCAGGTTGACCTGGTCGGCGTGAGCGAGAACGACCTCGCGAAGTGGAACGGCGTGGCCGTCGACGAGTACTTCGCCGGCGCCAGCCCCCTCCGCAACGAGGCGGCCGCCTCTCGCCGCACCTTCAACTTCAACGCCAACGCCTCCGGCGTTCAGGTGCTGACCGTGAAGGACTCGATCTGGAACGAGTGGCGGAACCGGGGCGTGACGCAGTTGGCGATCCTCTCGACCAGCCGCGCGATGTCCCCGATGGGCGGGATGGACGTGCGGAAGAAGATCATCCCGCTGACGACGGATCGCTGGAACAACGGCCAGCGGATCGACCTGATCGTCGGCAAGAGCGGGGTGGACTGCCCGACGGCGATGAAGCCGGTCAAGCAGTAAACCGAGTTTCGCGAGCATGATGCAAGGCGCCGCTCGCCCGACCGCGTGCGGCGTTTTTCCTGATAGGGGGCTTGATGGCTGGTTACGGGCGATTCGAAACGGTTGAGCAGTTGGCCTCCTCGGGGCCGTTCACGCTGTACAGCGCGCGGCCCGCGGGGGAAACCAAACCGCCCGAACTGGCGATCAAGGTCTACGAAGGCCAGGCCGGATTCCTCGGCCCTGCCTGGGAACGCAAAGTCGGCGAGTTCCTTGGGGCCGCCAACCTCCAGCGGCAACTCGTTGAGAAGGGTGCCAAGCACTGGGCCCCCATCTACGCCGCCGAGGCCACGGAAGAGGCGGCCTACTACGTCACCAAGCTCTTCCCCCTCAGCGCCAAGAAGATGACCACCGGCGCGTGGCAGCGCAACGCCCGCGACATCGGGATCGTCGTCGCAGGCGCGGCATCCGGCCTCATCGAACTCCGCGATATGGGCGGTGGTCGTGGGCACGGCAACCTCCACTCCGGCAACGTCCTCATCGAGTCCACCCCCTCCGACGGCATCACTGCCGTCTCGCTGATCGACCCCAGCCCGAAGGGCGCGGCGAACGCCGAGGACCTCCTGGCCGACCAGGTCAGCCTCGGCCGACTCATCTTCGAGCTCGTGATGCGGCGTGAAGCCCCCAAGGCCGGCGGTTTCTCGCTCACCCAGGAATGGACCAGCCTCGGCGCGGCGGGCAAGGTGCTCCACGACCTCGCCGACTCGCTCATGAGTCCGCAGAAGGACTCGGGCACACTCGAACAGCTCCGGGATCGCCTGCTGAACCTGCCCGCCAGCTCCTCCGGCGGCGGCAAGGGTGTCATGATCGCCGCGGCGGTCGTGGTTCTCGCGGGAGCGGGTGCGCTAGTGGTTCTCAAGCCGTGGGAACAGAAGAAGGACCCGGACCCTGTGAAAGGCGGCAACGGGGGTGTTGTTACCGAACTCGATAAGGTCAAGACCGGCGCGTGCGTGACCTTCGACGAAGCCAACAAGAAATGGATCGTCAAGGTCGTTGAAGAAGCCGAGTGCACGACGCTGAAGGGGCGGTACTGGGGCGACGGGAGCTCCTTCCCGTTCCCCGAGTACCTCGCGGACCCGCGCGTCGAAGGATGGCCCGGCAAGGTCCCGAAGGAGCACGAGCCGGAGTGGGAAGCCCTTCGGACCGCCTCGCGGTTCCGCAAGGACGGTCTCGCCGAGTTCACCAAACGCTACGACGGTGCGAGAACAGCGCTCGATGAGCGGATCGCCGCCGTGCTCCGGGCCCGCAAGTGGGTTCCGGGCGACGAGGGCGGTGATACGTCGTTGCCTTTGGCCGAGCAGCAGAGGCTGGTGGACGAGTGCAAGGCCGTGGAGCTCGAACTCACATCGTTTGCTCCAACCGGTGAGCGCCTCGCGCAGGCCAAGGCCGCGATCGAGGCGATGCAGTCTGCTCTCGACCCGCAGGAAGTCGCCGGGGCCGTAACCCGACTCGCTGCCGCGGAAGCCAGTATTGCCGACCTCACGCGCGAGTTCGGTGATGAGTTGATGCAGCAGTCGGGCTACCGGAAGGACGAGTTCGACAAGCTGCGCGCGGACCTGCAGGCGTTGCAGCAGTCCACGCAGGGCGGTGCGCCGACCGAAGAGCAGATCGAGCAGGTTCGTCGCGTCGTCGCGCGGGTGGATGCCATTCCCGCGAAGCTCGAGGACTACAAGTTTGCGCTCGAGTCCGCGGTGACGGACCAGATCACGGCGGCGGAGTCGAGCCTGAGCCCGGACATTCCGGAGGCGCTGGGTGCCGCGCTGCGCGAGCAGATCGGTCGTCTCAGCAAGAGCAAAGCGTCTCCGAGCGAGAAGATCGCTCGCGCGAAGGCCGCCGGTCACTGGGCCGCGGAGATCCGCAAGGCCTTCGAGGTCCCCGGTATCTCCGGCCTGCAAGGCGTGTTCGACGAGGCCGTCTTTGACCGCCTGAAGGGGGACCAGTCCAAGGCCGCGGTGGACGCGATCGCCGCGCAGGTGGCTGCGCTTCCGGTCATGCCCGCGCGCGACGATGCAGCGTTTGCGAAGCAGCTCGCGGATGCCTCGGCCACGCTGAAGCAGTGGGGGCAGAAGGTCGGTCGCCTTGCGGGAGACGCTACTCGCGCCAAGACCCTGCTCGAACACGGGTACGGCATGGAAGAAGCCGCGCCAACCGGAGAGAGCATCAAGTTGCTTCTCGATGGCATCGCCAAAGACGGGGACTGGAACCTGATCCGGCCGGCCTTCGCGCCGCTGGAGCAAGCGGTTGCCGGCCTTGCCCGAGTCGCGACCCTGAACTCCACCCAGCTTGTCGCCGAACTCCCTGCTCTTCAGGCCCAGCCTGCACCTGCGCGGCTGGGCACGATGCTCGCGGCATGGAATCGCCTGACCGGGCCCGGGTCCGCTTGGCCGGAGAGCTTTGAGCAGTGGAACGGTTTGCCCAGGACGGTCGCGGACCTGGAGGCGAACATCGACGCCAGCGCGTGCGATTCGGCCCGCAAGACCAAGCTCAAGGCGGATCTGCGGGCTCGCCGCCTCGCGTACTGGGTCGAGTATGTGTCCACGAAGGCGACCGCGGACCAGACGACGCGCGTGTTTGCGCCCGAGACCCTTGCTGCGTTTGGGGTGACCGAGAAGGAACTGGGTGCGCTGAGCGGGAACGCGGCCTTCAACTGGGGGCTGATGCGAGCGAAGGCGGAGGTTGCGACGCTGCAGGATGCGGGGATTGGTGCGTTCATCAGCACGTGGCGCGGCCCCCTGAGCGCGGACGAGGCCCTCAAGAAGGCGTTCGACAAGGCGGCGGAAGGCAAGTTCGGCACCGAATGGGCGGCGGTCGGACCGGGTACGGCCGGGTGGACGCTCGCGAGTTCCGCGGACGCCGAGGACCACGCGGTGTATTCGAAGAACGGCCAGACGATCCGGTTCAACAAGGTGCCCGGCACCGAGACGATGATGGCGACCACCGAGGCCACGATTGGTCTGGTGGCGGTGCTTCTCGAAGGCGACAAGTCCAACTTCGTGTTCGGCGCGAAGGCCGAGGGCAGTCCGGGCGTGACGCCGTGGTTCTACAGGGACCGCAAGGCCGTCGTCCGGACGCCGCCGTCGGCGAAGCTGACGATGGGCTGGATGGTCGAGGCCTCCGAGTTGCCCGACGGCCCCCTCTACGCGGATGGATTGCGGATCGAGCCCCCGGTGGCGGGGACGCCGGTGAACCTGGTTTCACCGACCGATGCAGCGGTGCTCGCGAGGGGGATGGGGTGCCGTCTTCCGACAGTCGGGGAGTGGCGTGCGGCGCGGGGCGTGGCGACGGGTTCCGCGAACGTGCGGGACAGCGCCTTTGGGTCGCAGTGCACCTTTGCGCAGCAGAAGGGCTTCCTGGCCCAGTACCTGCCGTCAGCGAATCGGTTCCCGATGGAAGCTTCGGCCGTGAACGCGGCGGCGGACTGCGGTGCGGTTGCGGGGAACGACGGGATCGTCTTCTTCCGGGCGGCCCCGTCCGGTTCGGACCGGTTCGTGGATCTGGAAGGCAACGTGGCGGAGTGGGTGCTCGAGACGGATACGGACATCCCGGCGACGGTACCGATCGGCCAGGTGGCCGAGCGCCTGGGCCCGGTGGTCGGGGTCATCGGCGGGTCGGCGTTCTCGCCGCCGGCGGTCGCACCGGACACCTTCGTCAAGGGGAGCTCGGTCGTGTCCCTTGGGTTCAAGGCCCGCGCGTCCAACTACTCCGACGTCGGCTTCCGGCCGGCCTTCACCGCGGAGGGCGGTGGCGGGGGCAATACCTCTGGCTCGGAGTGGCTGCGCCGGAAGCTGGACGCCGCTCGGTATAGGTAAGGATACAGATCAGTCCGCCGGCTGGGCGTCGGTCAGTGCCGGGCCGGGG
>JBEIUO010000005.1:0-18505 GCA_040374335.1 Phycisphaeraceae bacterium | reverse complement strand
CAAACCACGATGCTGGTGCGGCTCGCGGGCGGCAGGACCTTCGCGATGGACGGGCACTCGCGTGCTCCGATGAAGCTGTCGCGACGCGAGGTTTCATCGCGCATGCAGGAGACGGGGCTCGCGTCGAGCACGGTTCCATCGACTCCGCTCTCGTTGCTGACGGCGCAGCGAGAGTACGGGCGACTCGCGGTGTCGGACGCGATTGCGCCGGCGATCGTGCTGGCTCGCGAGGGGTACGCCATGACGCGGCTCCAGCGGACGCTGGTCCGGTGGAGCCGCGGTTCGTGGGAAGTGGGATCACCCGAGGCTCGGGCGTTTCTCGACACCAACGGGCGGCCTCCGGCGGTGGGTCGGTGCTTCCGGCAACCGCAACTGGCTCGCACGCTTGAACGGCTGCGGGATCACGGTGTGGAGGACTTCTACCACGGCGAGATCGCTCGGGAGATCGCGGCCGACATGGCGGCCCGGGGCGGATGCATGACGGCGCGTGACCTGGCAACACTGCGTCCTCCGGTCGAGCGAGAACCGCTCCGCGGGGTGTACCGCGGGCACGAAGTGCTGAGTCTCCCGCCGCCGGGCGGGGGTGTGCAACTGCTCCTCGGGTTGAGGCTCACGGAGTTGCTTGAATCATGGGGCGTGGAGCCGACGGTGGCGCGGGCGCTGGCGGCGCGGTGCGTCTTCGAGGAGCGGGAGCGCTGGCCGGACCACCCTGCCGACTGCGATCGCTCGGTGCTGCGATGGCTTGTGAGCGATGGGCGCGCGAACATGCTGGCCGAGCGAGTGTTGGAGGGACACCGTGCTCCGGTGGTCGATTCGCTCGGGGAGAGCGGGAACACGACCCACCTGTGTGCGGCCGATGCCGAGGGCAACGTGGTGACGCTGACGCAATCGCTCCAATCCGTCTTCGGGGCGAAGCGCGTGCATCCGTCGCTTGGCTTCGTGTACAACAACTACCTGATGACGTGCCCTCGCCACCCGCATCCGTACAGGCTGAAGGGTGGGGGCATCCCGCAATCGAACGCGTCACCGACGATCGTCCTCAACAAAGATGTGTCCGTTCGTCTGGCGGTCGGCGCGGCGGGAAGCCGGAGGATCACAACCTCGCTGATGCGTGTGATCACAGGGATCATGGATCGGGGCGAGTCCCTGTCAACGGCGATTGAAGCCCCGCGTGTGCACGCGTTGCTCGACGGCCGGGCCTGGATCGAAGGTGGAGCGGATGAGGCGACCGCTCGGCGGCTCGAATCGCGGGGGTTCCGGCTCAAACGCTTCGGCCCCCTTCATTACAAGTTCGGAGCTGTGCAGGGGATTGAGTGGAGGCGAATGGGTGACCCCAGAGCCGCCGCGGATCCGAGGCGGGACGGAGCAGTACGGCATGCGTGCACGGCGCTCGCGTCCAGCCTGGGAACGGAGGGTGCGCGATGAGACCGGGGGAGGCACGAACAGGCGTGGCTCGAAGGGAACTGACCGCGGCGCAGCGCGCGTTTGTGGCGGTGCTGTTGGTTGCTCCCGCGCTCCTTGTCGCGTGGAAGTGCTCGACGCTTCCCGGCGCGGAAGCACTGCGGGGCGTGCTCTCGTTGGATGGGCTGGATGGGCAAGACCTGGGCCGCGTCCACCACCTCCTCGTTGCTCCGTTGGCCGCGTTGTTCGTCGTGTTCTGCCGGGTGACGCTGGGGCTGCGCGTTCTCGGGCCGTTTCGCTCGATACTGCTGGCGATGGCGTTCCAGGCGACGGGCCCGCTCGTCGGGCTCGCGTTTTTCACGATCGTGGTCGGAGCGGTCGTGTTCATCAGACCCAGGCTCAAGGGGCTGAAGATGCCGTTCTACGGCAAGTCGGCGGCGATGCTGGTGTGCGTGACCATCACGGTGGTCGCCGCGCTGCTGGCGGGCGTGTCTTTCGGGCTTGCGGAGGTGGTGCGGGTGGCGTACTTCCCGATCGTGGTACTGACCCTGACGGGAGAATCAGTCGCGGCCGCGAAGAGGCGAGAGGGGTGGAGGTCCGCGGTTTGGCGATCCGGGCTTACCGCGGGTGTTGCGGTGGTAATCGCCGTGCTGACTTCGCCAGAGATGGTGTCCACGACGATGGCACGGTTTCCGGAACTGGTGGTGCTGTCGCTCGGCCTGGTTGTTGTGGTATCGCGGACGATGAAGCTCAGGCTGCTGCAGTGGCTGAATCCGCCGCGACCCAAGAAGCGGCGGCGCAGGAGCACATCGGCGGGCCCGCCGGGAATTCCTGACACAGGCTCTGCTCATCCGTCGCATGAAACGGCGAAGCAACAGAACGGAGAACCGCCATGCGTATCGCAGTCGTGAGGAACCGCAAGAACACCGAGGTCATCGCGAAGTTCGGGAGACCGTGCCCGGAGATCTACGGCAAGCAGTCGGTGCAGCGGGTCATCGATGCACTGCGGGAGGGCGGCCACGAGGTGGGAGTGTTCGAGGGGGATATGGGCATGTTCCCATCACTGCGTGAGTTTCTGGCTCCCGGCGCTGACGGACGGCCCGGCGGGCTGGTCTTCAACATGAGCTACGGCATCCAGGGGGACTGTCGGTACACCCACGTGCCCGCGATGCTCGAGATGGCGGGGATTCCGTACACGGGCTCGAGCCCCCTGGGGCATGCACTCGCGCTCGACAAGGTCGTCACCAAGGTGCTGATGATCGAGGCGGGCGTTCCGACACCGGCCTTCAAGGTGATGGGGCGAGGGGATCGCAACCGCGGAGACCTTCGATTCCCGCTGGTGGTGAAGCCTCGGCACGAGTCCTCGAGTTTCGGGCTGCGGCTCGTGAACACGGCGGAAGAGCTGAACGACGCCGTTGACCTGATCGTCGACACGTACGAACAGGACGCGCTGGTCGAGGAGTACATCGACGGTCGAGAGATCGCGGTGGGAATCCTCGGCAACAACCCGGGGCAGTGTCTCCCGCTGGTTGAGATGGACTTCACTGGGTGCGACGTTGCGATGATGACCCATGCCGACAAGACGCACAAAAGCAGCCGCGAGCCTACGCGGGTCTGTCCGGCCCCTGTCGACGACGCGCTCGGCAACGAGCTCCGCCGTATCTCGCTCGCGACCTTCAAGGCATGCCACTGCCGGGACTACGCGCGGGTTGACATCCGCGTAGATCGCGCCGGTCGTCCCTTCGTGCTCGAGATCAACTCGATGGCCTCGCTGGGCTGGGGCGGGGCGTACGTGATGGCGGCGAGGCAGGCTGGCCACAGCTTCACGGAGCTGGTCTGCGGGATTGTCGACTGCGCGAGCATGCGGTACTTCGGGGAACGTGCGGCGAAGTCCGCACCGGAGATGGTCGGGGCTTCCGTGCAGGAAGATTCGGCCGAGGGCTGAACGACACAAAGAGCCAGGAACACAGGAAGCAGCGGGCAACCCCGCTGAGGAGGACGTCTCATGCTCGCACAACCACTGCCCGTTGTCATGGTCCGGGAAGCGACAGCCAATCCCGATGCGCCTCGCCGGGTGAAGTACGTCAACAACATCGACAGCATCCCGAACATCTCCGCGGAGGACCGGGAACTTCTGCGAAAGGTGTCGGAGCGGTACGTGTTCCGCGCGAACGACTACTACCTGAAGCTCATCGACTGGTCGGACCCGAAAGACCCGATCCGTCAGCTCATCATTCCTCGGAAGGAAGAACTGAATGACTGGGGAAAGCTGGACGCCAGCAACGAGGCCGCGGTCACGGTGACTCCCGGCGTTCAGCACAAGTACCAGGACACCGTGCTCCTGCTGTGCAACGAGGTGTGCGGGGCGTACTGCCGCTACTGCTTCAGGAAGCGGCTGTTCATGAACGACAACGAGGAAGTGAGCAAGGATGTGAGCGCGGGGTTGGCGTACATCCGCGAGCACCCCGAGGTGTCGAACGTGCTGCTGACGGGCGGCGACCCGCTCATCATGGCGACGCGTCGGCTCCGGGAGATCATCTCGCAGCTGCGTGAGATCGATCACGTGAAGATCCTCCGCATCGGCAGCAAGATGCCGGCGTTCAACCCTTTCCGCGTGCTCGATGATCCGGAGCTGCAATCCGTCTTCCGCGAGTTCTCGACTCCCGATCGCCGCATCTACGCGATGTGCCACTTCGATCATCCGCGCGAGCTGACGCCCGAGGCTCGGGCCGGCATCGCGAAGCTCTTGGAGTGCGGCGTCATCTGCATCAACCAGTGCCCGATTATCCGTGGCATCAACGACGATCCCAAGACGCTCTCCCGGCTCTTCTCCGAGCTGTCGTACATCGGCTGCCCCCAGTATTACCTCTTCCAGGGTCGTCCAACCGCGGGGAACGAGCCGTACGAGGTCCCGATTGTCGAGGCATGGAACGCCTTCAACCAGGCCATCTGCTCAGAATCCGGACTTGCGGCTCGGCCGCGGTACTCCCTGTCGCACGCGTCGGGAAAGGTCGAGGTTCAGGCCGTCGACGAGCGGCACATCTATCTCCGGTACCACCGCAGCAAGTACGCCCAGAACAGCGGCCGGTTTTTCATCTGCCACCGCGACGACAACGCGTTCTGGCTTGACAACCTCCGACCGATCGAGGGCTCCTTCGTCCCCACCGGGGTTCCGTTCGCACGCTGAAAGGTGTTACCCATGATGCGATGCCGTCCGAACGCGTTCACGCTCATCGAACTGCTGGTGGTCATCTCGGTCAGCGCGTTGCTGATCGGCATCCTGATCCCCGCGCTCGGCGCGGCCAGACGCTCCGCGTTCCAGACCAGAGAACTCGCGTCACTGCGCCAGGTCATGACCGGCTACACGGCATACGCGGGCGATGCGAAGGACCGTCTGCTGCCGGGCTATCTCACGGGCGGCTGGGCGTACGGGCGCCTCGTTTCTCGCCGCGACTTCAGCGTCTTCGATAACCCGAACGATTCGAGTGAAGCGTCGCGACTCGAGGGCGGCCTCATCCGGACGTACACCTGGCGTCTGATGCCGTATGTCGGCTACTCATTCGAGACGCTCTTCACCGACAAGTTCATGAGGGAGCAGTTCCGCACGCTCACCATGGACAAGTCGTCGCGTGATGGCTTCCACGCCGCGGTCGCCCGCAATCCAAGCTTCGGCCTGAACACCACCTTCGTCGGCGGCGACGCACATCGGGGCGGTTTTTCGCGTCGGGCCCGCCTGCGCTGGGGCAACTTCTACATTACCCGCGCGGACCAGGTGATGAACTCATCCTCGCTCATCGCGTTTGCGACGGCCAGAGGAACACGCGGCAACGGGCTCGGACAGATCGTGCCGGGCTACCACCGGATCGAAGCACCCTGGCACGCCACGCCGACTAGCGGGACCGTACCAGCCTTTGTGCCGTGGACCGCACCTCGCGGCACGTTTGTTCCTTCGCTGCCGACGAGTGCGTACGGCCACGTTGACTTCCGCGCATCCGGCAAAGCGTTGGCGGCGATGATGGATGGTCACGCGGATCGCATCTCCATGGAACAGGCTCTGGACATGCGACGTTGGTCGAACCAAGCGGGCAAAGCTGATTGGAGGCCCCGGTGAAACGCCGCACCAGCCTCGTGCTCGGCACTTCGGCCCTCTTGCTCGGGGTGACCGCGGCCTTCCTGCTCCTCGGCCGCGCCGGGCCGGAGCGTCAGACTCGGCCAGACCTTGAGCAGTTGAGGGAAGCCGCAGCACAGATCGTCTATCCGCCGGCGGGAGCTTCGGTCCCACGATCGATCGTCATCTCCTTCGACGCCGAGAAGAACCGCACCCGCATGGTGCTGAAGCTCTCGCCGGTCCTCTCTGCACCAGGATTCGTGCTCTCCGACGCGACGCTGACACTGGTCTCGGAGTTCGATGGCATCCGCCGCGACCCTTCAAAGCCCGAACTCAGTATCCGCTGCGAGATCGCCGCGACCACGCCGGGAGCCGGGGCCCTCGCCCCTTCCGATCCCCCCGCGGAGTTGATCGCCGATGGAACCAGCATCGCTGCGCGAGCTGTGACTCGTGGAGAGACCGGCTACTCGACAACCAAGTCATGCGAACGGCTGAAGTTCAAGTTCTCCACGGTTGATCTGGCCCGAGCGGCATCCGCGGGCGAACTCCGTGTCGTCGCGGGAATGGCCTCGGCACGACTGACCGTGGAGCAAGTCTCCGACCTGCGACAGTTCGCGGCGCGGCTGAATCCCAACCTCGCTCCATAGGCTTTGCGCGGAGATCCCTCGTATGCTCTCCGCGTGAAGCCCCCGAGCGGCCAGACTGTTGATCTTCCCCTCCTCCTCCGCCGTGCGCTGGAACGTCGGCGGTCCTGCGTCACACCTCCGCCATCAACGCGGGCATTCCGCGCTCTCTCCGGAGATGCCGATGGGCTCGACGGGGTGTTCGTCGACGTCTACGCCAGCGGTGCAGTACTCATCGAGTACGAAGGTCGCACGCCCCAATGGTGGGACGGAGCGGCCGCCGCGGGTCAGATCCTCACAGCGCTGCGGGATCTCGGGGTTCAGGCTGTCTATCGCAAGCCGTTCGCCAGGGACCGGTCAAAGCTCGGAGGACAACTCCCGGCGTGCGTGACGGATCCGGTTCCCGCGGCGGGAGAGCGGCTCGACGAGTGGCTGATCATCGACGAGCACGGGACGCGGCTCGAGGTGAGGCTGTACGACGGGCTTTCGACGGGGCTGTTCCTGGATCAGCGCGAGAACCGGCGTCGCGTCGGCGAACTTGTCGCGGGGCGCGTGAAGCGGACCGGGGCGACGATCTCGGTACTGAACACGTTCGCGTACACGTGCGCGTTTTCGGTCGCCGCGGCGAGAGCGGGCGCGACGACGACGAGCGTGGATGTGTCTTCCCGGTATTTGGAGTGGGGCAAGCGGAACTTTGGCCACAACGGGATCGACGCGGCGGGGCACCGGTTTGCGAAGATGGGGACGATGGAGTTCCTGGCGTATGCCGCGAGAAAGTCGCTGACGTACGACCTGATCATCCTGGACCCACCGAGCTTCGCGTCGGGGTCGAAGAAGAACGACGTTGGGGCCTGGAGTTCGACGAGCGACTACGCGGATCTCGTGCGCGCGAGCGCGGGAGTTCTGAGACCGGGCGGGGCGATCTTCGCGTCGACCAACACGCAAGAGCTGTGCGCCAACGGCCGGCTGCAGCGAGAGATCAAAAAAGGGCTCGGGCGGGAGCCCAGTTGGCTTGAGCTCCCGCCGATGCCCGTTGACTTTGCACGCGAGCGCGAACGCTTCGCGGCATGCTTGTTCATTCCCTAGCGGGATCAGCGACGACGGCGACCGGCGACCAGTCCACCGAGGGCCAGGAGCATGGCGCTCCCGGGGGCGGGGGTGATCTGGACGTTGTCGAGATCGAAGGTGAAGGTCGAGGTGTTGCCGGCGAGGGACGGGGGCACGAGGATCCCGACCTGCGTGCGGGCGATGTTGGAGAAAGCGGCGAAGGTCGTGCCCTCGTAGATCAGGGAGGGGTTGAGGGGGTCGATCGTGACGCTCAGGGTGGTCCAGGTGTTGGGCTGAACCTGGGGAGCGGTGAGGCCGACGACGCCGGGGCCGGCGGCGGGCGCAAAGCGAGCGAAGAAGTCGAGAGGCTCGGGGGCGTTGTGGCGGACGGAGAAGGTGAAGGTGGTGACGTTGGCGGCGATCCAGTCACCGACGAAGGCGCCGCCACTGGACCCGAAGTTGCTCTGCCCGCGGAAGAGCAAAGGTTGGGCGAACGGGGTGAAGGCGGTGAAAGGGATGGACATGCTGCCGAACCCGGAGCCATCGGGGCCGCCGGTGGGGGAATAGGCAAGCGGGGTGAAGGCGGCGGCGGAACTCCAAGCGGCACCGGAGGACTCGAAGGTCTCAACGAAGGGGACGACGACCGCGGAGGCGCTCGCTGCACAAACAACTGCGAACAGGGAACTTGCGACGAGTTTGATCATGGCTCTGCTCCTGTGATAAGTGGCCAGTCGAGTATAGACCAAGCAGAACCGAATATCCGGATGTGGAGATCCGACACACAGTTGATCCAGTGGTTTTTGGGGGCAACTCGAGACCCATAACCGGATTGGAAGACCCGTCCATGGGGACAAAGACCGAGCGGGCACGGATCGGACGACGTGTACCAGCCGCGCCGAGCCGGAGCGCGGTAGGCGGGATCACGACACCGCACAGAACCCGATCCCCGGCGGGTTTTGGGGCGATGCAAGGTCGTTTTGGGGTGAAACGGGTCGTGAATTGCAGGACTTTGCTGGCATTTGGGTGAAAACGGCGCACGGTGGAGTGGCGGAACCTCTGGGTGCGGCCGGCTGGCTGTTCATTGGGGGCGTCTGACGTACGTGTGGGAACCGGGAGAGCGTTCATGACTCGATGCCTGATCACGAATCTGGTCGCGGCGACTTTGGCAGGGACATGCGCCAGCGCGGATGTGGTGCTGTTGACGCAGGAGCGGTCAATCACGGCGTCGACGTCGTTTGATGGGAACTTGGTTTCGCGGCAGGCCTCGGGCTTTTCGCCGTTCATCGAGACGGCGGCCGTGACGGTGGATTTTCCGTCGGCGGAGGGCGGGTTGCTGACGAATACGGCGGATTCGACGATCAACTGCATCGTGGACCCGAATGCGATCAGGGCCTTTGGGTCGTTGGGGGCGTCGGGTGGCATTGGATTGGTGGGGGGACGGCCGGAGCCTGTGTTCGGTGAGGCAGCGGCGACGATCTATGTGGAGTTTCAGGTGACCGCCGACACGCCGTTTGCGCTGCTGGCGAGTCCGCGGCCGAGCACGTTTGCGGGGGATGAGTTTCAGGTTGAACTCTCCACGCTGGCTGGCGGCACGGATGGGATCGAGTTCCGTGTCGATGAGCGGGACGCGCCGCAGTGGGTTGAGCGGGCGGGGATTCTGACGCCCGGGACCTACGCGATCCGGTACACGGTGGAGTTGACCGGCGATGCCGCGCGGGAGGCTGGGGAGTACACGTTTAGCTTTACGATCCCGGCACCGGGCGTTGGGGTGGCTGGGATGGGCCTGGGTTTGCTCGGCCTTCGTCGGCGGCGCTAACGTTTTCGGTCGGCGTACGCCTTGCGACGCGTCTTGGCCTGCTCGGCGGCGGTTGCGTTGCCGAGAGACTCGTAGCAGTTGATGAGCGATTCGAAGGACTGGTCGGTGATGCCGGCCATGCCTTTGGCGTTTTCGAGCGTGGCGAGATGCGACTCGATGATGGTGACGGCCTGGTCGCAGTCGCCCTTGAGTGCGAGGGTGATCCCGATGTTCGCGCCGACGGCGTGGCGAGCGGGAGAGTTCACGGGTGAGTTGGCGGCGTGCCATTCGTCGGCAAGGCGCAGCGAGGCGAGGGCCTGGTCGAATGCACCGAGCTTTCGGTGCGCCTGGGCGAGGGAGATGAGGGCGGTTGCGCGGCCGGGGTGCGTAGGGCCGTATGCGGCGGTCCACGTTGCGGCGGCTTGCTCGAGGAAAGGGAGTGCGGCGGCGGCGTCACCATTGCGCAAGGTGGCGAGTCCGAGGTTGCTGCGCGTGGCGACGACGAGTGGGTGATCGGGGCGGAGCAGGAGAATCCGGGTCGCGAGCGATTGCGAGAATCCCTCGGCGGCACCGGCGAAGTCCCCTTTAGAGAACTTCGCAGCGGCGATGTTGTTGTGGGTCTCGGCGACCTTGAGGCTTTGGGGGCCGAAGAGTCTGGTCCGGATGAGGAGGACTTCGGCGTGCACTGCGAGGGCTTCGTCGGTCTTTGACTGGGTGCGGAGCGTGGTGCCGATGGCGTTGAGAATGTCGGCTTCGCGGGTGGTGTGTGCTCCCGCGGCGCGGGCACGCTCACGGGCGAGAATGGGGCGGAGCGCGGCTTCGGACTCGGCGTGTTTGCCTTCGTAGTAGAGGAGTTGGGCCTGTTCGAACTCTGCGCTGAGGCGGATCTCGCTGTCGGCGGGGAGGGTCTGGAAGCGGACGACCGCGGCATCGAGGAGAGGACGGGCCTGCTGGACGATCCCGAGAGTCATCATGGACACCCCGATGGCCTGCTGCGCGGCGGCGAGGGTGTCGGGATCATCGGGGGGTGATGAACTGAGGAGTTGATCAGCCTCGGAAAGGACATCGCGGAGTGTCGCCCCGGGGCCAAGACCGCTGGTCTGGGCACCACCGAGAACGGAGACGAGGAACTCGCGGGTCTGCTGGAGGCCAGAGTTTGTAGCGGCGAGTTGGTCGCGTTGGCGGGTGATCTCGGCGTTCTGCCGGAGCGTGTGCGCGAGGCCTGCGACGAGGAAGAGGACGAAGGCAATCGATGCGGTAACCGCGAGGCGGTGGCGGCGGATGAACTTCCGAGAGCGGTACGACCAGGTGTCGCCGCGGGCTTGGACAGGCATGCCGGCGAGGAATCGGCCGATATCTGCGGCCATTTGTTCGGCGGAGGCGTACCTGCGGCGCGGCTCCTTGCGGAGGGCCATGAGCACGATGTTGTCGATGTCGCCACGGAGGAGGCCGCGGAGGCGGGTGGACGTCACACCGTGGGTCTTGGGGTGATCGGGACCGGAGCCGGAGGTCATCGGTTGTGAGCTCGCGGGCTCGATGGTGGAGGGTGCGGTGGTCTGGCGGAGGCGTTCGACGCGCACGGTGACGGCGCGGCTGGGAGCTTGGGGGAGAAGGTGGCAGACGACTTTGCGAACTTCGTCGTTTGATCGTTGCACGAAGCCGTAGGGGCGCACGCCGGTCAGAAGCTCGTAGAGCACGACGCCGAGCGAGTAGACGTCGCTGGCGGTGGTGATGGACTGACCCTGGACCTGCTCCGGGCTTGCGTACTCGGGGGTTAGACGCCGCTCGGTGACGACAGTTTCGCGTGTGCGAAGGCCGGGATCGAGGACCTTGGCAATACCGAAGTCCAAGAGTTTGGGGATACCTGCGGAGGTCACGAGGATATTGCCGGGCTTGAGGTCTCGGTGGACGATCAAGCAGCGGTGGGCGGCGTGAACGGCCTCGCAGACGCCACGGAAAAGCTCGAGTCGGTGCCGCACACTGAGGCGGCGGCGATCGCAATACTCGTCGATGGGTTCGCCGTCGACGTACTCCATGACGAGGTACGGGCGACCATCGGGGGTGACGCCGGCGTCGAGGAGGCGGGCGATATTGGGATGGTCGAGGCTGGCGAGTGCGTGGCGTTCTTCGGTGAAGCGTTGGAGGATCTCTTCGGAGTCGAGCCCGCGTTTGACGACCTTGATCGCGACGCGTTGGCGGAACTGCTCGTCGGAGCGGCGCGCGACGTACACGGTGCCCATACCGCCGGAGGCGAGGCGTGCTTCAACGGTGAAGGGGCCCAGGGTTGCGCCGACGAGATCGTCGGGAGATTCGTGGGCACGGCTGGCGGCGGAGAGATCGTCGAACTCGCGACCGAGGACCGGTTTGTCAAGGAACGCGCCCATGCGCTCGGCGGAGGCGACGAGCGCGAGAACTTCTTGCTCGAGCGGGACGTCGCCCTTGCAGAGCCTTGAGATCGCTGCGGAACGATCGATGGGTGCAAGCGCTGCGACCTCGAAGAAGACCTGTTCTGCACGGTCAAAGAGCGGCATCGATCCCTCTGGCGAGGGGTCCGGCGGGTTGGTGCTCATGCGCCCTCCGAGGCTTCTCGCTCGAGTTCGCGGTGGAGCCAGACGCGGGCGAACTGCCAGTCCCTCGCGATCGTGCTCGGCGAGACCTGCATGGCGAGGGCTGTCTGCTCGACGGTGAGGCCAGCGAAGAAACGGAGTTCGACGACCTTGGCCTTGTGAGGAGAGATCTCGGCGAGGCGTGCGAGGGCGCGATCGAGGTCGATCAGGCTTTCGGGGGCCTCCATGCTGAGCGCGAGGGAGTCTTCGAGCGGGATGGGCTTTGCGCCTGAGCCTCGTTTGATGCGGAGCTTGGAGCGGGCGTGATCGATCAGGATGCGACGGATCGCCTGGGCCGCGGCACCGAAGAAGTGGGCGCGGTTTTCCCATGGGGTTTGTTCAGGACCGACGAGGCGCATGTAGGCCTCGTGGACGAGCGCGGTGGCCTGGAGGGTGTGGGCCCGGCCTTCGTCGCGGATGAGTCCGGCGGCGAGGCGACGAAGCTCTTCGTACACGATGGGGAAGAGCTCCTCGGTCGCGGCGGAGTCGCCCCGTTGTGCACCGGCAAGGAGCTCTGTGACGTAGCCGTGGGCGGGGGCTGGACGGTCGTTCGGGGTACCGTCGGGCTGGGATGGGGAGGGAGATGCCATTGCTTATCACCTTATGCGTTGAAATCGGCAAGGCACTATCAGGGATGTTGGTGGATCTCCCGATTGATGAACCTTGGCCCGGGGCAAGAACAGACGTTCTCGGCCGCGCAGGCCATGGGTACGAACGGGTGAACAGCGTTGGAGAGGCCCGGAAAGAAAAGCCCCCGGGAGGGGCTCCCGGGGGCGATGAGATCCGTGAACTAGGGCGTGGAGTTATTCGCAGCCGGGGAAGCTGACGCCGCCAGCGTCCCACGCGCTGAAGAAGGCGATCACGTCGTCGCCGTCGACGCCGTTTGCGCCGTCAGCGTCGGCACACTCGAGGCCGTTGTCCCAATCGCTGAAGAAGGCGATCACGTCGTCACCGTCGATGCCGCCGTTGTTGTCGAAGTCGGCGTAGCAACCGTCGGCCTGCCAGGCGCAGGAGGGGCCGCAGTTGGGGCCGCCGAGGGTGAAGGTGAGCAGCTTGGCAGAGTTCGACACGATGGTCGAAGCCGCGACGCTGCTGGCGACCGTACCGTCGCTGTTCTCAACGCCCACGGTCGCGTCCGCGTCGGTGAAGGCCGAGATCGCGCCGTAGCGGTACTCGATGGTGCCGTTCTCGAAGAGGACGACCTGGAAGGTGTTGGAGTCGGTGCCGCCGAACTGCGGGACGGCGTTCCACTGGGCGATGAAGCGGAGGTCAACCCCGGTGGCGCCGCGGGTCTCGTAGTAGACGTCGCCGGCCGCGCCGGGGTTGAGGTCGTCCCACAGGGCGTAGAGGGCGTTGTTGGGGACGCCGGCGGAGGGGATGGCGCCGTTGCCGAGGGCGCTGGAGCCGACGCCGAAGCTCAGGAAGCCGTTGGAGCTGACGAAGACGTCGGAGAAGGAGTTGCCGAAGAAGGTGAAGTTGAAGCCGATGGGGGCGTTGGCGTTGGAGTCGTCGGTCAGGGGGAGGAGGGTGCCGGTGCCGGAGATGTCCTCGAGGGCGTTGGTGGAGTCGGTGAAGGTGTAGCCATCGCCGCTCGTGCAGGCGCTGTTGTCGCCGAGGTACGAACCACCAGCGGTGGCGCACTCGGCGGCGGTCAGGATGCTGCAGGAAGAACCGGTGCAGCAGGCGCCGGTCGGGATCGCGATGACCGTGTAGTTGGCCTGGCCCGCGCCCGTGCGGCCTTCGCCATCGAGGATGCTGAACGTGATCGGCTGAGCGCCGAGGGTCGGCGCGGCGCCGACGGTGAAGGTGCCGGAGAAGATGTTGTCGCCCGCGAGCACGTCGGGGGCGTTGCCCAGGTCGTTCAGGGCGGCCGTGCCACCGTTGACGAGCGAGGCGTCGACCGTCACAGCCAGGTCGCTGCTGACCGGGTTGCCACCGGGGACCACCGTCACGAACGCATTGAAGCTCTGGCCTTCGTACCCGGTGTTCGGGGTGAGGGCCAGGGTGCCGGACGGAGCCGTGTTCGGGAGGTCAACCCAGATGCCCAGCGTGTTCGCGGCGGTCGGGGCGGTGAGGGCCCACTTGGCAACCTGCACGAAGTAGGTGGAACCGGCGGTGAGGGCCACCGTCTTGTCCGACTGCAGCTCGTTGCCGTTCGCGGCCACGCCGCCGTCGTCGTCGCAGGCGATCTCGGTGAGCGAGCCGCAGGTGCCGTCAGCGCTGCTGTAGATCGCGATGACGGTGTCAGCGATGTTGTTGCCGGTGGCCAGGTTCTGCGAAGTCGAGAAGCGGTAGTTGCCGTCCTGCGTCGGGGTGATCGAGTACCACACCGACGAGTTGATGTTGGTCGCGCCTCCGGCGGAGCAGCTCATGCCGAGCTCGGGCGCGCGGACGTTCCCGAAGATGAACGAGGGGCCGGAGGCGTAAGGCAGCGAGGCAACCGGGATGACTTCCGGGCTGGTGCAGGCGTCGTTCGGAGAGGGGGGCGGGTTCACCGTGAAGGCGGCCGAGCCGGTCGAAGAACGGGACTGCGCGTCCGAGACCACGAAGGACACAGACTGCGCGCCGAGCGACGCGGCGGGCCCGACGATGAGGTTGGCGGAGTAGATGCCGTCGATCGCGGCGTCGGGAGCGATGCCGTTGTCGAGGAAAGCGACCGCGGCGCCGCCGTCGATGGCGGAGGCATTCGCCACAACCTGGATGCCGGAGCTCACGGGGAACGCGCCGGGAGTGACGTTGACGGTCGCGAGGACGACGGTACCAACGGCGCCGGCGTTCGGGGCGAGGGCCATGCTGCCGGTCGGATTGGTGGGAGAGCCCAGAGCCGTCACGATGATGGCCCAGCTCGCCAGGTTACCGGTGTCGCCACCCGCATCGTCGTCGATGAGAAGGCGCCAGGTGCCGTCGGCCGAGCGGCCGACGACGCTGTCGAGGTTGGCGAGGGCGGTGGCCGGGAGGGCCACGGTGCCAGCCCAGGGGGTCAGCACGCCGCCCTCGGGGAGCCAGTTGCCGGTCGCCGGAGCGGCGGCGGTCGTGATCGAAACGGCCGCGTCCTGATCGAAGACGGTGTGGTGAGGTTGTCGCCCGAGCCCTGGTTGTCGGAGGTCAGGTGGATGTACTCGATGCCGCCGGGGACGACGAGCGCGATGTCGAGGTCAGAGTCCCAGGTGTGCGTGAGGGTGATGCGAACATCGAGGTCACCGATCAGCAGGCCGCTGCCCGCGACGGTGATCGCGTTGTCGACCGTGGTCGCGTCGGTGATCGCGACGGGGGTCGCGGTGGAGGGGAACGTCACCTGGGCCGCAGCGATGCCGCTGATGGCGCAGCACATGCCGGCGGCAAGGGCCAACTCAAGAGCCTTCTTCATACAAATTCCTTCCATGTTGTTTGGACACAAGGGACGCCGAGCTACGCAACGCACACACGCGGCTTCGTCCTCGACCAACCCGCACCACGTAACCGGAGGGGGTGCACCTCCTGACGCAAGGCGTCAACAACGATGTTCTTCACGCCATTCGCATTCTGAGTGTAACCCATACAGGCGGAACCGCCATCCCGTCGGGGCGGTTTGGTTCCCCGTTTCTCGCATATTTTTGGCCCCTCCGTCACGACCTCGGGGTGCCGCTCCAACCGCAGCACTCCGGCGCGTGGTCCGGTAACATGGACTTCAAGGGGGGTGGGGGGCGACCGCAAAACGCCACCCGCCGCCAACGTGCCGAGCAATGTGGGGTAGGGAATAAGCTGGGTCAGGCTGTCTACGGGGCGTTTGCGGGCCACTGCCACACGCCGAGGCCATCGAGTTCGAGCGAGACTCGAGAGGAGAGCCCCGGCCACCTGATGAATGCGACACTCTGTGCCGGAGGCAAACCCGGGGCTCGTCGAACGGTTGCACGCTTGAGGGCTCCGTTCTCCCACTGAATGTCCACCGTGAACCCGCCCCGGGCGCGTAGGCCGGTGACGCGTCCGGATGGCCATGCCTTGGGAAGGGCTGGGAGGATGCTGATGGTGGGAGGTTCGCCTTCTCGCTCGGGGTGGCTCTGCAGGAGCATCTCGGCGATTGCGGCGGCGGCACCGAAGTTGCTGTCGATCTGGAACGGGGGATGGGCGCCGAAGAGGTTCGGATAGGAGCCGCCGCGGTTGTGGTAGTCGAAGCCAGCATCCGCGACCGGGGTAAGGGCTTGCCGGAGGAGGGACTCGGCGCGGTCGCCGTCGCCGAGCCGAGCCCAGAAGCAGGCCTTCCAGGCCATGCTCCAGCCGGTGCTGCGGTCGCCGCGGCGTTCGAGGGACTTCCGTGCCGCGGCGGCGAGTTCGGGGGTGCCGTGGAGGCTGATCTGGTTGGCGGGATAGAGACCGTAAAGATGGGACACGTGGCGGTGCGTGGGTTCGGGTTCGTCGTAGGGCTCCAGCCATTCCTGGAGTCGGCCGTCGGGTGCGATCGCATGAGGTGCGAGTCGCGATGTGATCGCGCGGAGGGACAGCCGGGCTTCATGGTCGGTGTCGAGGATTTCGGCGGCGGCGATGGTGTTGGTGAAGAGCTCTCGAAGCAGTTGCTGGTCCATGGTTGGACCGAGGCACGTGTGGGCGGCCTGCCCGTTTGCGAGGCGGAACGAGTTCTCGGGCGAGTTGGATGGAGCGGTAACCAGGTGTCCATTGGGAAGTTCGACGAGCACCGCGCGGTAGAAGGCGGAGGCGTCCCGCAGGATTGGGTAGACCCGCCGCAGATAATCAGTGTCGCGCGTGTACTCGAAGTGCTGCCACAGGTGAGCGCAGAGCCACGCACCGCCGCTTAGCGCGGATCCCCACGATGCGCTCTCGCCCGGTGCCGTGTAGCCCCAGACGTTCGTGATGACATGGACGACCCAACCAGGAGCGTTGTAGTAGGCTGCCGCGGTGCGGCCACCGGGCTCTCGGAGGGCTTCGATGAGCGAAACGAGCGGGAGGTGACACTCGGGGAGGCCCCCAACTTCCGCCGGCCAGTAGTTCATCTGCACGTTGATGTTAGTGTGGTAGTCACCGTTCCACGGGGTCTGGAGTTCCTCGGCCCAGAGTCCTTGGAGATTCGCGGGCAGGCCGCCGGCCCTTGAGGAACTGATGAGCAGGTAGCGGCCGAACCGGAAGAGCAGCGAAGCGAGTGCGGGATCGGCTGAACCACGTTCAAGGGCAAGCAACCGGGTATGCGTCGTGCCATCCGGCGCGGGCCCGAGATCGAGGGATACACGCCCCTCGAGTTCGCGGAAATCCTCGCGATGACGCGTCACCAGATCCGCCCACGAGCGTGCCGCGGCGGCGTTCAAGGTCTCCAACGCAAACGACTCGAAGCGATCACCGGGGTAATCGGTACGGATCGGGCCGGAGTAGCTGGTGGCGGCGGAGATCAGCACAATGGCCTCGCGGGCCCCGCTGACTCGAAGGCCTCCCTCGACGGGAGTAACGGTGCCTGCGGAGTCCACGAGGGCCCGCGCTCTGCACACGTACGACAACCCCCGAGTCCCACCTTCACCGTCGTTCAGCTGACCTCGCATGACGAGGTCGGAACCATCGATGGTGATCGAGGCTCGCTGTGGACGCGAAAGAGAGACGACGAGATCGAGGGGACGGTCACCCTCGGCGGTGATGCGGCAGGCCACGACATCATCGGGGTATGAAGCGATAACCTCTCGGGTGAAAGGGGAACCACCGATCGAGAACTTCGTGACGCACTCGGCGTTCGCAAGATCGAGCCAACGTTGGTAACCGCTGATCTGATCATCGGAAGATTCAGATCTCAGCGTAAGGGTACCCAAGACCTGGTAGCAGCCGTAGGGGCCATCGAGCGCGTTGCCCTGGGAGCTCCCGGGGCCATCGCAGGTAAAGGTGCGGTTGACGAGTTGCTCGGCCTCGTGGTTCTTGCCCAGCATGAGCAGATCGACGATGGTCGAGCGATTCTTCCACGCTCCGTCTCGGTTCTGGTCGAGCACTTTGCCGGACCAGAGCGCAATCTCGTTGAGCACGATCGTTTCGGTAGTGGCACCCCCGAACACCATCGCGCCCAATCGGCCGTTTCCGACGGGGGCTGACTCGGTGAATCGTGCCGCGGGGCGATCGAAGACGAGGCCGTCGGCGGGCTGGGTGAGCAGCACGAGCGAGAGGAGTGCGGGGAGCATGAGACGGAGTGTACTGCGGGAGTGGCGTTCAGTCATATGGGGGAAAACTCCCCGCGCCCGTCGCACGCGGCAACGACTAGCGTTGATCGCGGACACCAGAGGGCGAGTTCCCGGGCACGGGAGAGGGCCCTTGGCCCGCAAGAGGCGACCATACGCGAGCGGCGCGTTGCGTTTCGCTTCGAGGAGAGATACACATGTGCCATCTTCGGACCACTTTCGGCGTCGCGGTCTTGGCGTGGACCTGCGGGCTTTCGCACGGGGGCATCACCTATGACGCGCAGTCCCGCAGCGCGAGCGCGATGGCGACGCCATCGGGCGAGAGCGCGAGCGCGCATGACTTCGGCGTCTTTGAGGCGCACCCGAGTGCGCAGAGCATCTACGGGACTTTTGCATGGGCGTCGCAATCGTCGGTGCTCGGCGGAGAGGGCATGTTCATGCAAGGGGCATCGGGTTCTTACGGCGGCATGCAGTACTACAGCGCAAGGGCGAACAGCAGGTTTGATGTGACGTTCACGCTGGATGAGCCCCGTCCGTACCGCTTCTGGGGCGGAGTGGACCTCGAAACGCGCGAGGCCTCCGCGGAATGCGAGGTCTCGCTGAGCGGGCCGGGCGGGCTGATCTACGAGAGTCTTGCACCGGGGAGTTGGGATCTGAACGGGATCGCGGAGGCGGGTCAGTACCGCCTTCAGATCCGGATCGCCACATCGGCCGCTGGCGGACCGGTCTCCAGCACCGCATCCTGCTACGGCGGATTCACCGTCCCGAGCCAGGGAGCCTTCGGT
>JBEIUO010000031.1:0-10251 GCA_040374335.1 Phycisphaeraceae bacterium | reverse complement strand
GGCATAAACTCGAGCACTTCACAAGTTGAAGCATACTTCTTCATCAAGAATGGAGAGACATTCGACTTCAAAACGTTCCCTTCCAAGTCCTTCATGATTCTCACCGCTCGGTCCCGATCACCGAGCTGATATACGCAAATCATCTCGGTCAGTATTGTGGGAACCAGAGGTTCAATTGACAATTTCTGCGCTGCAAGCGCACAAATCAAACTCGATTTGTAATCGTGGTTATTGAGCGCGAGTTCCGATTCCAGCAGGGCCCGGTCTTCACTCAGATTCTCCTCGCCGACGAGATCAATCGCGCGACCCCCAAGACGCAGTCCGCACTGCTCGAAGCCATGCAGGAGCGCAGCGTCACCGTCGGCGGCACCACCCACCGGCTCCCGGAGCCCTTCCTCGTGCTGGCGACGCAGAACCCCGTCGAGCAGGAGGGCACGTACCCGCTTCCCGAGGCGCAGCTCGACCGGTTCTTCTTCAAACTCCTCGTCATCGCTCCCTCCCGCAAGGAACTCGGCGAGATGATCGATCTCACCACCGGGTCGTCGACAGCAGACGTCACTCCCGTGCTCAGCGAGGCCGGGTTGCTCCAGCACCAGAAGCTGATCCGTCGCGCCGCCGTCGCCCCGCACGTGCGCGACTACGCCGCCCGCATGGTCCTCGCCACGCACCCCTCGGCCACATCGAGCGAGCGTCTGGCGACACCGTTGGTCGAGAAGTACGTTCGGCTCGGTGCATCGCCCCGCGCCGCGCAGACGCTGATCATGGGCGCTAAGTGCCGCGCGTTCCTCGACGGTCGGGCGTCCGTTTCCGTCGACGACATCCGTGAAGTCGCGCTCGCCGCGCTGCGCCACCGACTGATCCTGAACTTCGAGGCCAACGCCGAGGGCGTGACCGCCGACGCCATCGTCGGCAACCTGGTCGCGACCCTGCCCGTTGAATCCCTATGAGCCAGCCCAACCCCCGACATCCCGCCCGAACGCCGCACCTGTTCGCCGCGCTCCTTGCCGTCGCGGCCACGCTCTGCGGGTGCGGGAGCGGCGACGCGCAGTCCCAGCAATCCTCCGATCCCGCGCCCCGTCCGGCCGTCACGCGCACACTCACCCAGCGCCTCGATGCCGTTTCCGGCTCGCCCCTCGTCCTACCCGTGGATGACTCGCTCGGTCGGATCTCGGCGCGCACGCGCGTCGCGCTCGACGACGGTACCCCGGTCCCATCCTCGCTGCACCGCGTCCTGGTCCACGTCTCGCTGCCCGGCCCCGGCGACACGGCGCCCGACGAGTGGATGCCAATCCCGGGAGTCTGGTCCTCCGTCAAAGTCGACGAGCGCGGCGATGTGCCCACCGGTGTCGCCGTTCTTCTCCTGGACCTTCCCCCCGAGGCCGAGGGACAGGGCCTCGTCATCGACGGCCGACGATTCGCCGTGAACTGGATCCCCGGCCCCTCCCGCCTCCCAAACGCCGAACCCGGTTCCGAAGTCGACCCCTGGCAACCCGCCGCCGCCAGCGACGCGCCAGGCCGCGCCTTTCTCCTCAGCGCGGCTGTCCCCGAGGCCCGCAACCCCCTCACCCGCTGGCGATACCGGCTCCTCACCACCGGTCTCCGGCCCACCTACGGCGATGATGTGAAGTTCGAAGACCCCATCATCGAGACCATCGCCCGCCAGAACGAGGATCGCTGGCGCGTCGCGCTCTCCCGCCTCTGGGCCGCCGACCAGGACCTCTCCTGGCGACTCAAGCAGCGCCTGTGCGCATTCGCCAACTTCCCCGACGGTCGCGCCGTTCCCACGTGGTGCACGGATCACTCCTCGCTCGACCGTTTGCTCACCGACCTCCTCGACCCGCTCCTCTCGCCCGCCCAGCGCATGGGGAAGGCCGAGATCTGGCTCACCGAACAGCCACAGATGGTCGGCTGGATTTCCGACGACGGCGGCGTCCTCGATGGAGCCCGAAACGTCGTGGCCATAGGCGGAGTCGCAAACCTCAGCGCCCGGACCACCATGGCGTGGGGCGAACGCTCCGATTCCCCCGGGCAGCCCGACCTGCTCCCCCTCAAACCATGGTGCGTGACCGAAGTCGCCGTGCCTCTTGCTCCGGTGATGAACGAAACGGGTGACCACTCGGTCGCCGTCAGCATCTCGGTGAACGCGGGGAAGTTCTCGAGCGAACTCCCCGTCTTCCCCGGCCGATTGCCCGTTGCGCCACCCGGTCTGCGCCTCGAGAACTTCATACCAGATTGGACACTCCCCACCTGGACCGGCGCCGAGCAAGTCCGCGTTCGGCCGGAGTGGTCGACCCGGGCACTCCTCTATCAGGTTCCTCCCGACGGAACCGAGGGGGCTCCGAACAGCGTCGCGCGATGGGAGCTCTTCGTGCAGTGCTCACGGGCCGCCTCCATTGGTGATGAGTCGCACGAGTGCGTGCGTGTGTTCATCGGCCCCGCGGACAAGCCCCGCGCGGTGCTCCGAGTTTCCATCGACGGCCAGGTCGTGACCGAGGGCGTCGAAGCCGAACTCGCCACCGCCCGTACCACCGACATCGCCCGCTCCCCCGACCGCTGGAGCTTCCGCCTGCTTCTCCCCGCGAGCGCAGTCGAGCCCGACGGCACCATGAGGCTCGGGGTCACACGCATCGATGCCGCGCTGCGCCGAACAACATGGCCCCGCGCCTCGTTCCCGTGGCAGACGTCACCCGCTCGTGCCGCGATCAATACGCTCTGGTGGGACCGTTCCGAACGGTGATCAGATTCGCGTTCCGCACTCGGGGCACACAGGCTCGCGGAGCCCGCGGAGTTCGTAGCCGCACGTGCCGCACCGTGTGATCCCATCACCCGCCCCAAAGCGGCGGCGGCGTGCGACAGCATCGCGGACCACGTACACCGTCATCGCGGCGACCGAGGCACTCAGCGGAGCCAGGGCCCAACCCGCCTGTCTCCACACGAAGTTCCAGAACTTCGTCGCGACGTCGTCGCCGACGAACGGCCCCTGCCCGCCGATGAAGACCGGGCCGGAAGCGAAGTACTGAACACTCGACACCTTGGTCGCCACCTCAAACACCCACTGTTGGCATCGCCACTGCTGCCGGTCCCCGATCGTGAAGACGACCGCGAAGACGATCAGCATCGGCACCAGGAGCCGCAGAACGCGACGCATCACAGCGGCTCCTTGCACGTTGGACAATGCGCCGAAGCCAGCTTCTCCAGCACGCCCCCGCACCGGCCGCACCGTGTACGCCGGCGCCCGCGTGTGAGAGCCCGATGCACCGCGGTCGCCGCGAGAAGCGATGGCGTGAACGCCAGCGTGCCGGAGGCGCCGATCGCAACCACGTGCGCCCACGCTGGGTTCCGCTGGTAGTTGTGCCCGAGGATCTGGCCTCCCAGTGCGCCGCCGGGCATCATGATCCCGACACGCTCAAAGAGCTTGTACGCCTCGCGCCGACCGTACAGCCCTGCCCAGTAGCATGGGTACGCGAGAGCGACCATCACCCCAAGCGACACCGCAATAGCGAGCACGTTCCGCACACGCCGAGTGTACCGAGTTCCCCCGAGGCCGCGCGCCTCCTTATCATCCCGCGTGAACGAACCCACCACCATCGTCAACGCAGGCTCCCGCCCGAGTTGGGACGAGTACTTCCTCGCCATCGCCGAGCAGGTCAGCCGCCGCTCTCCCGATCCCAACACCAAGCACGGCTGTGTGCTCATCGACACCAGCAAACGCATCGTGAGCACCGGCTACAACGGCCCCGTCTCCGGCCTCCCTCACGAACTCGTGCCAACCCAGCGCCCCGACAAGTACGACTGGTACGTTCACGCCGAGGACAACGCCGTCGCGTTCGCCCGCTGCGATCTCCGCGGCACCACCGCCTACGTCACCGGCACCCCATGCGCCGCCTGCTTCCGCCGGCTGCTCCAGGTCGGTGTCCGACGCATCGTCCACGGTGATCGCTCCTCCGCCTGCCTGAACGAACGCGAAATCGCCGCCTGCCACGCCATGGCCGACACGCTCGGTGTCGTCTGGGAAGAGCTCACCCCCACCGGGTTGCGCCGGGTGACCAAGGTCTGAAAGCCGGTTCCGCACCGGGGAGACGTACCCCGTTCTCGAAAGTCGTGTAAACCCAGCGGGGAAGGGGTTGCGGTGCCACACCAATCGTGGGAGACTCTGGCGTCTCCCCGAGGAGCTCCCCATGGCCGTTCGCACGCAGTCGGTTTCGTTCGCCCTCGCACTCGTCCTCGTCAGCGGGCTCGCCCTCGCCCAGAGTGACCACCCCGACGCGGACATTGCGATCCACACCAGCACCCGCCCGGCCACGGAACTCGTCCTCGGCAGCAGCGGCGGAGGCGTCTACGGCGATCGAGACCCCGAGTGCACCGGAAGCCTCTGGATCCCCGGCGTCGTTCCCGAAGGCGACGGTCCCGCCGGCGCGACCTTCAGTTCCGACGGTTCCCTCATCATCGTCGCCCATCGCGAATCTCGCAACCTGATCGTGTGGAACGCCGCGACCCGCGCGTTCGTCCGCGCGATCCCGGTCACGGGGTCGCCCCAGAGCGTCGCCGTGAACGCATCCGGGATCGCGGTCACCGCCAACGTCATGGAGGACACCGCCTCGATCATCGACATCGCCACCGGTACGGAACTCGCCGTCATCCCCGTCGGCCGCGTTCCCGGCGTCGTGCAGATCACCGCCGACGGCCAGACCGCTGTCGTCGGCAACACCACCTCCAGCGACTTCTCGATCATCGATATCGCCACCGCCACCGAACTCCGCCGAATCGCCGGCGGCAACTTCGCCGCGACCACCAGCGTGAACCCCGAATCCGGCTCCTTCTCGCTGTACTACTCCTTCTTCACCCTGAGCGGCCGCACCATCGTCCACCCCCGCCGATTCCAGAGCAACGTCGCGATCATCGATATCGACTCCGGAAACATCACCAGCGTTCCGACCGCGGCAGGCCCTTCCCACGCCGCCGTCTACGCCGGAGGCACCCGCGCGTACGTCGCCCACTGGCTCGGCACTCGCACCATCTCCGACATCGACCTCGTCACCGGAACCGTCGTCCGGACCTTCGCCACATCGGTGGACCTCGCCGGCCCTCTCGCCAGCAACCCTGCCGGTACCAAACTCGCCGTCGCGATCCAGAACGCCGCGTTCGTGCTCGACACCACGACCGCGACCGCCGGGCCCACCCTCGCGACCGCCAGCATCAACGAGATGTACACCACCGCCGACGGTGCCCATGCCTTCTGCGTCGGGTTCAATGGCTCCCTCGTCTCGCTGAACTCCGGCACGCTCCTCGGCAACACCAACCTCGCGGTCAGCGCGTCCTTTGGTTGTGTCTCACCGGTTGGTGCCCGCGGCGCTGGCTTCTCCAACGTCTTCGGTGAAGACATGGTGGTCTCCAATCTCAACCCCGCGGCACCCTCCCGCGAGGCATTCATCCTCTCCGGTCCCCTCGCTGAATCCGACCGCTGCCGCAGCGGCGCGATCAGTCCCGATGGCTCTCGCGCACTCGCGGTCGGCATCTTCTCGGACTCCGCCTCATTGTTCGACGCCTCCGGCGCGCTCCTGCAGACGTTCACAACCGGCCAACGCCCGTCGGAGGCACAGTTCTCACCCGATGGAACTAAAGCAGTTGTCTGCAGCCTCGATGACAACTGGGCAACCGTCATCAACGTCGCGAGCAACACTGCCACCAACGTCACCATCTCGCGACGGGCATCGAACGTCGAGATTTCCCCCGACTCCCGCTACGCGTACATCTCCGTGATCGCCGACGGTGACGGGCTCTGGCGGATCGACCTGCAGACCAACACGGTGGCCGGCCCCAAACTCCTGACCGCCGATATGGGCTCGGTCGGCTACGCCTACCAGCAGAACTCGCAGATTGCTCTGAGCCACGACGGATCCCGCATCGCGGTTTGCGGCGGCTTCGGTACCCCCGCGATCACGCTCGTTGACGCCGTGAACTGGACCGTGCTCGCGACGATCCCCGTCGGCACCGGCAACCAGCCGACCTGCGTCTCCTGGAGCCCCGACGATTCTCGCTTCTACGTCTCCTACCGCGACTCCGACCAGATCGCAGAGTTCTCGAACGCCGGTGCCGCCTCGGCTCTCCTCCGCACCATCCCCGTCGGAGACCAGCCCTTCCTGAACGCCGTCAGCGACGATGGACAGACCCTCTGGCTCATCAACTACGGCAACCGCAACCTCGCACGCGTCAACCTCGCGACGGGAGCGATGACCGTTGTGGACACCTACACCGACACGCCAACCGGGCTCGTCCTCCGCGACGGCATCGGCCGCGTGATGGTGGCGCACGGCAACTCCTCCGTCACCGTCGGCGGCGCTGTCGGAGTCCGCTTCGATCAGAACGGCGAAGTCGACACCTACGAGACAACCACCAACGCCCCCGTCGACACCGTCGACCTCCACGCCGCCCCGTCCTGGCTCGTCGCCTCCGCCGATGGCTCCTTCCGCGCCGCCATGTGCCCCGGTGCGGACGGCCTCGTGGCCATCGACTGCCCCCTCGGCTGCCCCTCCGATATCAACGGCGACAGTGGCGTCGACGGCGACGACGTCATCGCCTTCTTCGCCCTCTGGGATGTCAGCGACCTGCAGGTCGACATGAACGGCGACGGCGGTGTCGACGGCGACGATGTCATCGCCTTCTTCGGGTTCTGGGACTCCGGCTGCTGATCAATCTCCAGCCGAATCCCCCGGCGATCCGCTCACCATCTTGTATGATCTCATCACCACGCTGGTGGAGCGGGAGGGTTGTGCGCATCGAAGACCGGATGTCCGAACCATCACAGACGGGGACCGATCTCCTCCAGCGAGCGATCGCCGGTGACTCCGTCGCGCTCGAGCGTCTCCTGGTCCGATATCAATCCCGCCTCCTCCGCCGCCTCCAACGCAAAATCCCCGCCACCCTCGCCCGCGTCGTCGCCCCAGAAGACGTCCTTCAAGAGACCCTCTTCTCCGTCTTCCGTGCCATCTCTGGCTTCCGGCCCACCGGGCTCTTCGCGTTCGAACGGTGGATCATCACCATTGCGGACAACTGTCTCCTCGATGCCATCCGTGGCGCGGGCGCCGCCAAACGCGGCGGTGGCTGGGGTCGTGTCACCGGCACTTTCGACCAGAGCCACGCCCTGGGCCTTCTCGATATGGTCGCCGCCGACACCCGAACCCCCAGCCGCGCAACCGCCGACCGCGAGATGGTCCGGACAGTCCTCGCGGCCATCGGCCGCCTTCGCCCCGAGTACCAGGAGCCGGTGCGACTGAAGTTCGTCGACGGCCTCCACACCGCCGAAGTCGCGCACCGGTTGGGGAAATCAGAGTGGTCGGTCCACAAGCTCTGCGCCAGGGGGCTCAGGGATCTGGAGGCGGTCCTCGCGGAAAACTGGAGGCCTGGACTCCGATAGGCGGCAGCGACCGGCGCAGTTCGCGTTCACAGGGGTGATTCGGTCAGTGCGAGAGGGCTTCATGACGGTGTCGCAGCGAAGCTCGGTCGGAACCCGGGGTGCTCCCCCCAATGCGGAGAAGGCGGCGAGGGTGCGCGCGGTCCTCGACACCTTCATCGCCGAGCGAACCGCGGGTAAACCCAAGTCGCGTCAGAGCTTAGAGTTGCTCCACCCAGACCTCATGCCCGACCTTGGGTGGGAGTTCGACCTGCTCGCGGTCTTGGACGCGGCCTCCCGGCGGGCGCGGGCCGAGAGCTCCGTCGGCACAGGGGGCGGCAGCTACCGCCGGAGCTTCATCGCGCCTACCCGAATCGGGGGGTACCTGATCAAGGGTGAAATCCACCGCGGGGCTCAGGGTGTCGTGTACCTCGCAACAGAGGAGTCGACCGGGCGCGACGCGGCGGTGAAGGTGTTGCACCCGGGGTATTTCGGGGTTGGCGTCGATAGCGGGCGCTTCGAGCGGGAGGTGGCCATCCTCCAGCGGCTCAAGCACCCGGGGATCGTGGCGGTCCGGGATTCCGGGGTGGCGGACGGGTGCCACTACTTCGCGATGGACTACGTCGAGGGCGATCCCCTGGACAGGGCAATCGTGGGGTCAGGGCTGAGTGTGGAGGGGCGGCTGAGGCTATTCGTGGAGATCTGCGACGCGGTCGCCGCGGCCCATGTTCGCGGGGTGATTCACAGGGACCTGAAGCCGGCGAACATCCGGGTGGACCGGGACGGACGGCCGCATGTCTTGGACTTTGGATTGGCGAAGCTCACGGAAGGGGACGGGGCGAAGTCGATGACCGAGGACGGCCAGTTCCTGGGGTCGCTGCCGTGGGCGTCACCGGAGCAGGTGAGTGGTGGGGGGGACATGGACGTCCGGAGCGATGTGTACTCGCTCGGCGTGGTGCTCCATCAGATGCTGACGGGGGAGTTCCCGTACACGGTGGTGGGGCCGGTGCGGGAGGTGGTTCGGACCATCACCGAGGTTGAGCCGCGGGCGGCGAGCGTGCGGAACCCTGATGTGGGGGACGAGGTGGACACGATTGTGCTGCGGTGTCTGAACAAGGCGCCGGAGCGGCGGTACCAATCGGCGGGGGAGATCAGCGCGGATGTGCGGCGGTACCTGGCGGACGAGCCGATCGAGGCGAAGCGTGACTCGTCGCTGTATGTGCTGAAGAAGCACGTGCGGCGTCATCGGACGTTGTTGCTGCTGGGGATGGGGCTCGCGGTGTCGCTGCTGGCGTTTGCGATCCATGCCAACGTGCAGGCGGCGGCGAGCAAGTCTCTGGCAGCGAGGGAGGCGGAGGCGAGGATCGCGGCGGAGGCGGCCCGACGCGAGGCGGGGGTTGAACGCGATGCCGCCAGGGACGCGAGGGACGCGGAACAGGCGCACCGGCGCGAGGCGGAGTTCGAGGCGGCGCGTGCGAGGGCGGTGACTGAGTTCTTCGTACGGACGTTTGGCGTTGCGGATCCCAACGCGGGCGAGAACGGCGGCGTGACGCTGTTGGCGCTGGTGACTCGCGCGGCGGCGGAGGTTGGGACGACGTTTGAGAGTGATCCAGCGTCGGAGGCGGCGGTTCGTCTCGTGCTGGGGCGGGCCTTCGCGACGTTCGGGCGCTTCGAAGAAGCGAGGGAACACCTGGCGCGGGCGGTGGAACTGCACGAGAGGACGTTACAGAGTTCGCCTGCTGAGTTGTACGAGGCATTGTGGACGTACACGGCGGTACTCGAGGAATCTTCGCCGCGGGCGGAGTGGCGGTCTCGGTGCCGGCAGTTGTGGGCGCTGTACCCGAAGCTGTTAGCGGCTGATGCGACAGTGTTGTCGCAGAAGATCGCCGGGGTCGCGGCGACGGCGTTTGACGAGTTCGAGCCCGCGACGCACGAGCCGCTGCTGCTGGACCTGATCACGGTCGCGAGGGAGACGCTGCCCGAGGATTCGGGCGCGTGGCTGATGGTCGCGGACGCGTTTCATCTCGCGGGTACGAGGCTAGGGATGAAGTTCAAGGGCGACACCGCGTGTCGGCTGCTGGCCGAGTCGCTGGGGATTCAGCGGCGGTATCTCGCCGAGACCAATATGCGGGTGGTGCGGACGATCGACGCGCTCGTGAGCTACCGGATCACCGGGGGCGAGTACGAAACGGCAGCGGCGCTTGCGAGGGGTGCAAAGACGGCGCTGGGCCGGACGCTGCCCGCGGATCACTGGCTGCTCGCGATCCACGACGGGCACATCGCGGTCTGCGATGCGCATACGGGTTCGTCCGAGGGCGCGGAGCAAGTGATACTCGACGCGCTTCGGCGCGTGGATGAAGAGCGTGGGGCATCGAGCCTCGCCGCGGTCGAACTGGCGGCACAGGCGGCGAGCCTGTACGAGACGATCGGCCGTGCCGAAGTCGGGCGCCGGTGGCGGCGTGAGGTTGCGAAGAGGCTCGCGGCGAGCAACGATACAGATGTGGTATTCCGCATTCACGACGCGGCGAGCGCCGAGCAGCGCGCGCTCGCGGACCGCCTTATGGCGCTGCGGGCGAGTCGGTTGCAAGGCCGGGTTCCGCTCTCGCCCGAGATGGACGATGTGCTGGTCTCGATCCGTGCCTCGGTGACGCCGGACGAGCCGTTTGCGGCGATCGTGAGCGAGTTCCTCTATGGTGTTGCGAAGGCGGAGTCGAACCGGACGGGAATGAGCGAGGGAACGCTCAAACTGCTGAGGGCTGCAGCGGAGTTGGCGGACGGGTGCGAGGCGATGGTCGCGAACAAGCGTGGCACCGCGCTGTGGTGGCTGGGCTACAGGCTCGAAGCCGCGGGCGACGCGGCGG
>JBEIUO010000087.1:0-7557 GCA_040374335.1 Phycisphaeraceae bacterium | reverse complement strand
GCCGGCTTGCGGACGACGGTGATCTTCATGAGGTTCGGAACCTTGAAGATGCCCGAGCCCTTGGTCAGGTCGAGGCCGATGATCGTGGTCATGGTCTCGAACACGCCCGCGACCTGCTTGCGGGAGAGGCCGTTGTGCGCCGCGATGAGGTTGAAGATCTCGCTCTTCGTGCGGAGCTTCGAGGAAGCGGTGATCTTCGCCGGCTTCGCGGCGGCCTTCGTTGCTTTACCTTCGCTCTTTGCAGCCTTCTTCGCCATGGTCGTACTCCTTTAGAGTTGCGTTTCCTCACGGAACAGCGACGTTTTACCAGTGAGCGCCGTCGTCCGCAAGGGCCCGGAGTCCTCCGAGCCGCTGATTTCCAACAGTTTTCGACGGTTGGGCGCGGTTTTCTCCACAACTCGCTCAAAAACATCGCTATTCGGAGCGATTTTTCGCCCCGGGCTCAAAAAACAGCCCGCTCGGCGGTGTTTTTGACGGTCGCGGGGACGGCTTCACCGTCAGCTCCAGCGAGAACAGGCTGTGGTCAGACGCCCGCTGCTCGCCTTCTTCGCCCGCCATCCGCTCCTCGTGCGCGTACTCCGCGCTCGCCACGTGCGATCGCAGCAGCGGCGAAACGAACGCCCCGTCGATGCGGAATCCCCCGCCAAAGGGGCTCACCCACGAGTACTCCCGCGATCCCGGGTGCTTCAGCCGAAACGCGTCCCGATACCCGATCGTGCAGAACTGCCCCAGCAGGTCCTCGCACCCGAAGCACCCACGCGCGGCATCCTTCAGCCTCCGCCCGGTGTTGAAGTCGCCCATCACCACCGACCGTGACCGCGCGTGCAACCGCCCGTACGCCAGCAGGTGGTGCCAGTACTCCACCTTCCGCGTCATCTGCGTGTCGTCGGGACCGTGAACCGCCGCCAGCCGCAGCGCGAAGTCCGGAAGCCCCGCCTCCAGCCATCGATTCGACCATAAGTCGCCCGGTGCCACGGTGTTGAGCTGAACCAGCGGATACTTGCTCGCGATCAAAATGCCGTTGCGCTTGCGGCTGAGAGGCGTTGCCAACTGGTGCTCGAGGCCGTGGTCCGCGAGCACGCCGCGGATCTGCCCGCCCACGGTCGAGCGAAACTCCGTCAACGCCACCACGTCCGGGCTTCGCTCAACGATCGCCAGGGTGATCCGAGGCATCCTGTTCGCCCCGCCGCCGTGCAGGATGTTCCAGGTCAGCAGCTTCAGCACGGTACTACGGTACGGGCATGAGCCTCCCCATTGTTGCCTCGCCCCATCCGGTTCCTGGTGAGATTGTCGTCCCCGGCGCTGCCGTGAAGCAGGGCGATCGCCACAAACTCAGCCGCCCGGAGCTCCTCGACTTCGTCCGCGGAGCCTCCGTCATCGTCTCCATGTACTACAACAAGATAGATGCGGAACTCCTCGACGCCGCCGGGCCCCAGCTCAAGGGGGTCTGCAACTACGCGGTCGGCTACGACAACATCGACCTCAAAGCCTGCCGCGAGAGGGGCGTCGTCGCGACCAACACCCCCGGCGCCGTCACCGAAGGCACCGCCGACATCGCCTGGGCACTCCTCCTCGCCGCGGCACGCGGGCTCGTCCCAGCCGACCGCTTCGCGAGGTCTCCCGAGTACGGCGAGCGTGGGCCGCTGGGGATCACGGAGTTCCTCGGGGTAGACCTCACCGGCCGCAACCTTCTTATCGTGGGCGCAGGTCGGATCGGCTACGCAACCGCCCTTCGCTCCATTGGTTGGGGCATGCGCGTGATGTACACCGCACGCAACCGCCACCTCGACTTCGAACTCGCTCCCCTCGCCGCCCGTCGCGTAGAACTCGACGAAGGCCTCCGCGAAGCCGACGTGGTCTCGATCCACACGCCGCTGACCCCCGAGACCCGCCACCTCATCAACGCCCGCACCCTCGGTCTCATGAAACCCAACGCGATCCTGATCAACACCGCCCGCGGCCCCGTCGTCGAAGAAGCCGCCCTCGTCGCCGCCCTCCGCGAGCGACGCATCTACGCCGCGGGGCTCGACGTCTTCGAGTTTGAGCCCAAGGTCGGCCGTGAACTCGCGGCATTGGACAACGTGGTTCTCACCCCGCACATCGGGAGCGCGGAGACGAAGTACCGCCTCATCATGACAGAAATGGTGGGGGAGAACGCGGCAGCGATTCTGGCGGGACGGGAAGCCCCGAACCGGGTCGGAGGATGACGTGGTCTTTTTCCCGAAGTAGTTGCTCTGGAACAACTTGCGACGAATGGATCGGGCGACTGCTGGCGAGCCTGCCCGGCCGGTCAAGCCTTTGCCAAGCGCAGCACCCAGCCAGCTCGGGGCGAGGGGGCACGAACGGATTGGATTTTGTGCGGGTAGTCGGACGGGGGCCAACGCGGATGGAGCTTCTCGTTCCGACGTTGCCATCTCCAAACAGGCGGCTATCATTCCGACCCTGCCCCCGGGAACTGTCCCGTTGGCTGGTGGTGGCTTTGTAGGATCCGGACCGTCATGCCCACGATCAACCAGCTTGTCCGCAAGTCCCGTCGCCCGCTCGCCCGCATCAACAAGGTCAAGGACCTCGTTGGCTGCCCCCAGAAGCGAGGCGTCTGCCTCATCGTTCGTACGACCACCCCGAAGAAGCCGAACTCGGCTCTGCGAAAGATCGCCCGTGTGCGTCTCTCGAACGGCAAGGAAGTCACCGCCTACATCGGCGGCGAAGGCCACAACCTGCAGGAGCACTCGATGGTGCTCGTTCGCGGCGGCCGTGTGCGCGACCTTCCCGGTGTGCGCTACCACGTCGTCCGCGGCACCCTCGACTGCCTCGGCGTCGAAGGCCGCAAGCAGGGTCGTTCGAAGTACGGCGCCAAGAAGGGCAAGGGCTAATCACAATCGTCATCTGCACCGGGCGTCCGGTGCGACGGCAGTAATCTCGCTGCATCGAGCTGATGTCGCGCGATGAAAGAAACACGTCTACCCACCGGTAGACGCAGCCAGCCGAAGGAGTTTCAGTATGGGTCGCAAGAAGTTCACGCACGCCGCCGAGCAGCTCCGTCCCGATCCCCGTTTCGGTGACACCCAGCTCGCCCGCTTCATCAACTGCATGATGTACGACGGCAAGAAGTCCGTCGCTCAGCACGTGGTGTACGACTCCCTCGAGATCATCCAGGGCAAGCTCGCCAAGGAAACCGCTCCCGAAGCCCCCAAGGAAGCCATCGAAGTCTTCCAGAAGGCCATCGAGAACGTCAAGCCCTACGTCGAAGTCCGCAGCAAGCGCATCGGTGGTGCCAACTACCAGGTGCCCATGCAGGTCTCCCGCAAGCGCCAGCAGTCCCTCGCCTTCCGCTGGATCATCGAAGCCGTCCGCGCCGAAAAGGGCCGCCCCATGGCCCAGCGCCTCGCCGATGAGCTCTACCTCGCCGCTCAGGGCCAGGGCAAGGCCATGATGACCCGCGAGCAGACCCACAAGATGGCCGAAGCCAACCGCGCCTTCGCCCACTTCGCCTGATCGCTCACCAGTTCACTTCCAAACGCCGTGGCCACTCGCCGCGGCGTTTGTGTTTTTGCACCCCCGCTCCGCACGATGAACCTCCGCCCCGCCCCGCCGTACCTGAGGTTCCATGACCCGCCGGTTCGTCCTCATCATCCTCGCCATCTGGGCCGCCCTCACCCTCGGCGGGTGGTGGCTCTACCACGCCGCCGCCGCCGGCGACTCCGCCCCCGGCTCCGCGCAGCACCCCGCGATCAAGATGGCCTCGAACGCGGTGCAAACGCTCTGCCTCCCCGGCTGGGTCCTCGCCCGAGCTCTCACCCACCGCACACTCGCCGGCGCGTGGACCGCCCCGCTGGCGATCGGCTTCGGCATGGCCGCGGCAATCGTCCCATTGCTGTTGCTCTGGCGGCTCCGTGGTGCACTCGCAGGCCCCGCGCCTCGCGCGGGAGACGTGAGCCACTCCCGCCGCCGATTCATCGTGAACAGCGCATTCACCGGCGGCGCCACCGCCGCCGCCGGATCCGGTGCCTACGCGACCCTCGTCGAACCCTGGGACCTCCGCACAACCCCGTACTCCGTGCCCATCCAAGACCTTCCCCTCGAACTCGACGGCCTCAAGCTCGCGCTCCTCGCCGATACCCACCTCGGCGCACGCGTGCCCGCCGCCTACCTCCAACGAGTCGTGCGCACCGCCCTCGCCGCGCAGCCCGATGTCGTCCTCCTCGCCGGTGACTACGTGCACAACGACGCCCGCCTCGCGCCCGCCGCGGCAGCCATCTTCTCGCCCTTCATCGAAGAACGCATCCCCACGCTCGCAGTCCTCGGGAACCACGACTGGTACGCCGGCGCCACGCAGATCCGCCGCGCACTCGAGGACGCGGGCGTCGTGATCGTCGAGAACCGGCCGCACTTCATCGACGCCGCCGACCGACGCCTCTCCGACACCGTTCCCGCATCCGGTCTCGCCATCACCGGCGTCGAAGACCTCGAGATGGGTTTCGTCGACTTCGACGCGGCACTCGCCAGAATCCCCGCCTCCATGCCACGCCTGCTCCTCGCCCACGAACCCGACACCGCCGAACTCCCGCAGCTCAACCACCGCGTCGACCTCATGCTCGCCGGTCACACCCACGGCGGACAAGTAAAGCTCCCACTCCTCGGAACGCCCGTCGTTCCCAGCGCCTTCGGCAGCAAGTACGCCGGTGGCTTGGTCCAAGGGCCAGCGTGCCGCGTCCTCGTCTCGCGAGGAATCGGCACCTCCATCGTTCCCGTCCGTTGGGGCGTCCCTCCCGAGGTCGTCGTCATCACACTCACCCGCGCGTGAGCCGGTGCTGCGCCGTGTCCCATTCCTCCGGCAGAACATCCCACATCACCGTGTCCACCCACCCGTAGCCGATCTCAAACCGCTCCTTCCGCAGCAACGCGCACTGGTTCAGCCCCAGCTTCCGCGCAACGCCCGCCGAGCCTTCGTTGGGTGCCGCGGCAAACAGGAAAATCCGCCGCAACCCGAACCCCCCTCGCTCCTGCGGCGTGAAGCACCACGAGATCATCGCCGCCGCCGCCCGCGCACAGATCCCCTCCCGCCGACGCGACTGCCGCACCCAGTACCCGATCTCCCCGATGTGCTTCGCGGCATTGATCCGCGTGACCCCCGTGCCCCCCAGCAGCACGCCCGTCTGCTGGCAGAACACCCCTGTCACCGCGCCGAAAATGGTCCCGAGGCTGGGATCCAGCAGGTTCTCGCGCGCCTTCGCGAAGAGCTCAATACTCGCCCGCGACGACTCCACGCTCGTGTGCTCGTCTCGCGCCCACGTCAGCCACGGCAGCAGCGTCGCCCGCGATTCCTCCACGGCCTCAAACATCGCCGGTGCGTCATCCGGGTGATACGCCCGAAGCACAAGGCCGTTCCCCTCAAATCGCGAAGGGGTTGGGTTCGGTGGGGTCCACGGTTTCGGGGGCTGCATCGGGAATCGTTGGCCCCTCGCGCTCCGCGGTCCATGCGTACGCTGAGGTATGGCACGGTACCACCGACAGACGCTGTTGCCGCAGATCGGTCCCGACGGGCAGCGAGCCCTCGGGGCGTCCCACGTCGTTGTCGTCGGCTGCGGCGCGCTCGGATGCGCCGTCATCGACACGCTCGCCCGCGCCGGCGTCGGTTTCCTCACCGTCATCGACCGCGATGTCGTCGAACTCAGCAACCTCCACCGCCAGTGCCTCTTCGACGAGAGCGACGCCGAAGCCGGTTACCCGAAGGCCGCCGCCGTCGCCGCCCGCGTTCGCGTGATCTCCGCCCACACCGGTGTGCGAGCCGTCGTCGATGACCTCACCCACCGCAACGCCGAACGCGTCGTCCTCGGCGACGCCCGACCCATGGTCGTCGTCGACGGCACCGACAACTTCGCGACACGCTACCTGCTCAACGACCTCGCCGTGAAACACCGCCTCCCCCTCGTGTACGGCGGAGTCGTCGCGACCCGTGGCACAGCCGCGACGATCCTCCCAGGTACCGGCCCCTGCCTCCGCTGCATCGCGCCCACCATCCCGGCTCCCGGCTCCACGCCAACCTGCGACACCGCCGGAGTCTTCGGCCCCGCGGTGCAGACGGTCGGCGCACTCCAAGCCTCAATGGTCATCCGCCTTCTCGTCGGCGCGGGGGCTCCGCCATCGCTCGTCGAGTTCGACATCTGGGATCTCGCCTTCCGCACCATCCCCATCCAGGGCCTCAAAGACCCCGAGTGCCCCTGCTGCGCGGCCGGTACCTACGAACTCCTCGAATCGCCCGACGATGTCGAAGCCGCCGCGCTCTGCGGTCAACACACGATCCAAGTCCCACCGCCCGGCAGTGGGGGGGTTGACCTCGTCACGCTCGCCGCGAGGCTCGAACGCGTCGCCAACGTGCAACTCACGCCCCACATGCTCCGCGCATCACTCCGCGACGAACACGCCGGAATGGTCCTCACCGTCTTCCCGACGGGCCGAGCCCTCGTTCGCGGCACCGATCGCCCCGAAGTCGCCAGGTCCCTCTACGCTCGCTTCGTCGGCGGCTGATCAGCGCGTCGACCCCGGCTTCCACAGAATGTCCGTCTTCCCGAAGTCGTTCGCGACGCGGCAGAACACAAACAACAGATCGCTCAAGCGGTTCACGTACCGCACCGCCTCCTCGTTCACCCCCGGCGCGTCGATCTGCTGCAGCGTCACGATGTGCCGCTCCGCCCGCCGCACCGTCGTCCGCGCCAGGTGCAGCGCAGCCGACAACGCCGTGCCCCCCGGCAGCACAAAGCTATTCAGCGGCGCGAGCCGGTCGTTGAACGCATCGATCGTCTCCTCCAGCCGTTTCGTCTGCGACGCCACGATCCGCAGTGCCTTCCCCGGCTGTTCGCCGGGTGTGAGGGGGGTCGCCAGATCCGCACCAAGGTCGAACAGATCGTGCTGGATCATCTCCAAGTGGCCCCGGATCGCGTCCCCGGTGGAAGCGTCGGTGTGGCCGCGGCATTGGACAATCGCCAACCCCACCGCCGAGTTCGACTCATCGATCGCGCCATAGGCTTCGACCCGCGGGTCGTCCTTCAGGACGCGCCCCCCGCCCACAAGCCCCGTGGTCCCGTCGTCCCCCGTCTTCGTGTATATCTTGTTGATCTTGACCATGTCTCATGTCCTTCGTGGGGTGTTCCAGACCGGATGCGACCGCAAGACCACAACTCCGACCAATCCACCACCGAACCCAAGCCCGTCCGCGGGATCATCGGAACGTGGAAGCGTAGAGGCCTCGAAGCACCCGATCCGCGCGCGCCGCTCGTCTCACGCGTCCTCGCGTCCCGCGGCGTTGGGAGCGGAGCGGACGCGATCAAGTTCCTCGAACCCAAGATCGCCGATCTCCACGACCCCTCCCTGTTGCCGGGTCTCGAGCGTTCCGCCGAGCGAGTCCTGTACGCCATCGCCTCCGGCCAGCAGATCGTGATCTACGGCGACTACGACGTCGACGGCATCACCGCGAGCGCGATCCTCTACCACGTGATCCGCGAGGTCGCCAAGGAGCGCGGCACCCAGGCCCACGTCTCGACCTACGTGCCGCACCGG
>JBEIUO010000488.1:0-3136 GCA_040374335.1 Phycisphaeraceae bacterium | reverse complement strand
GCTGCTGACGGGCGCGAACGCGATCGCCTACGGCGGAAACTCCGTCGTCGAGGTCGCGCGTGAAGTGGTCGAGATCGCGGGCAAGATGCCGGGTCTGGAGCTTCGCGGCGCGGTGCTCGATGGCCAGCTCTTCAAGGGCAAGGCGGGCGTTGAAGAACTGAGCAAGTTCCCGACGCGCGAAGAGGCCATCGGTCGCGTGGTCACGCTCATCCTGTCCCCCGCGCAGAAGCTCGTGGGCCAGTTGCTCGGACCCGGTCGCGGCGTTGCAGGTCTGGTCAAGGCGATCGAAACCAAGCTCGAAAAGGGCGAGGCGATCGCGAAGGTTGGTTGATATTCCCCCGTCGCGGCAAGCGGCGGGTATTGAACTGGAAACGTCTTCTCTACTGGCCCGCAAGGGATAACGACCGGGAGTTCCGGTCCCTCTGGAGAAGCAGTACGCCGGGTTGTCCCGGCAGAAGCAGGTGCATCAATGGACGCGAAGATTTCTGAACTCGGTGACAAGCTCGCTGGCCTGACCCTCAAGGAAGCGGTTGACCTCGGCAAGTACCTCAAGGACACCTACGGCATCGAGGCCGCCGCCGGCGGCGCCGTGATGGTTGCCGCTGCCGCGGGCGCCGCCGCTCCGAAGGCCGAAGAGAAGACCAGCTTCGACGTGGTCCTCAAGGCCGCGGGCGACAAGAAGATCCAGGTCATCAAGGTCGTCCGCGAGGCGACGGGTCTGGGTCTGGCCGAGGCGAAGGCTCTGGTCGACGCCCCTGGCAAGGCGATCAAGCAGGGTCTGGACAAGGCCGAGGCCGAGAAGCTCAAGAAGTCCCTGGAAGAGCAGGGCGCGACCGTCGAGCTCGCCTAAGGGCAGGCTCGGTTGAAGTCGGTCTTTGGCCGGGAGGGGTGACGAACCCTGATCCGGCAAACAGTATGGTACGGGGCCCGTCCGCGAGGGCGGGCCCTTTTTTCCCCTCGGCAGGCGGTCGTGGCGGGAGCGCAGAAGGACCCGACGGAATTGTCGTCGGGTGGTGGATGCGGTCTCGTGACGGGGGCTATACTGGTTGGTTCGAGACGTATCGGCGAACTACGTTCACGACAATGGGCAAGCCGTTGAACGACGCGGAACGAAATTAGCGAGATGACCCCGGCTGCGGAGCGCTGCGAGGCGCGCGGTCTGGGGTCTTGTTTTCCATCGCGAGGATCCCGATGGCAGCGATGTCTACGTCTTCCAAGAAGGTTCGTTCGTTCGCGAAGCGCGGGGACGCCATGACGGTCCCCAACCTGACCGAGGTGCAAACGGACGCATACGAGCGTTTCCTGCAGCTGGGCGTTGGCCCGGATGAGAGGAACACTCACATCGGCCTCGAAGCGTTGCTCCGTGAGATCTTTCCGATCAAGAGCTACGACGAGACGATGACCCTCGAGTACGTGACCTATGCGCTCGAAGAGCCGAGGTACACGGCGGACGAATGCCGCGAGCTGCGGCTGACCTATGGTCGGCCGTTCAAGATCACGGTTCGTCTGAAGCGCGAGGGGCGCCCGGACATGCCCGAGGAGGACATCTACCTCGGCGAGTTCCCGATCATGATGGGCGGCGGCGAGTTCATCGTGAACGGTGCCGAACGCGTGATCGTGAGCCAGCTGCACCGGTCGCCGGGCGTGGACTTCTCGATCGTCTCTTCGGAGGCGGACCGCCCGCTGCACTCGACCCGAATCATCCCCGAACGCGGGAGCTGGATCGAGCTCGAAGTCACCAAGAAGGATGTTCTGGCGATGCGGATCGACCAGAGCACCAAGATGGCGGCGACGACCTTCCTGCGCTGCCTGGACGAGAGCGTGAGCGCGACGGACCAGCTGCTGCGCCTGTTCTACGAGGTCAGCGAGATCAAGGCGGAGGCCGTGCGGCCCGAGCACTGGGCCGCCGAGTCGATCATCGACACGGAGACCGGTGAGGAGCTGATCCACGTCGGCCGGCAGCTCGGCGAGGAGATCGCCTCCAAGATCATGAACTCGAGCCTGAAGAAGGTTCGCGTGATCGAGAACCCCAGCGACGTGCTGATCCTGAACACGGTCGCGGAGGAGAAGCTCGAGCTGTTCGAGGCTCCGACCGACTACGAGCGCGCCCTGTTGAAGGTCTACAGCAAGCTGCGGCCGGGCAACCCGCCCCAGGTGGACAAGGCCCGTCAGTTGTTCATCGAGAAGTTCTTCGACGACAACCGCTACCGGCTCGGTCGCGTCGGTCGCTTCCGGATCAACCGCAAGTTCGACCTGAACGTCTCCGAGGACATGATGTTCCTGCGGAGCGAGGACTTCCTGCGCGTCGTGCAGTACATGCTCGACCTGCGGAGCAACCGTCCTGATCCCAAGACGGGTCGTCCCGCGGCGATGGTCGACGACATCGATCACCTCGGCAACCGTCGTCTGCGCACGCTCGACGAGCTCGCGGTGGAGGAGCTGCGCAAGGGCTTCCTGAAGCTGAAGCGCACCGTGCAGGAACGCATGAGTGTGAAGGAGCCCGACGAGCTCACCAAGATCGCGGATCTGGTGAACAGCAAGAGCATCAGCAGCGCGATCGACTTCTTCTTCGGCCGCAGCGAGCTGAGCCAGGTCGTCGACCAGACCAACCCGCTCTCGAGCCTCGTGCACGAGCGGCGTCTCTCGGCCCTCGGACCGGGCGGTCTGAACCGTAAGCGTGCGGGCTTCGAAGTTCGCGACGTGCACATCAGCCACTACGGCCGTATCTGCCCGATCGAGACGCCCGAAGGCACGAACATCGGTCTGATCGCGAGCCTGGGCATCTTCTCGTCCATCGACGAGTACGGCTTCCTGCGCACCCCGTACCGGGAGGCGAAGGACGGCGCGGCGACGGGCAAGATCCTGCACCTGCGTGCCGACGAAGAGATGAAGGCGGTTCTCGCCCCGGCGGATGCGCTGGACGAGAAGGGCCGCCTCAAGAAGGGCCACATCCTGGCCCGTGTGGACGGCGAACTCGCGGCGGTTGATTCGTCGAAGGTCGACTACATCGACATCAGCCCCAAGCAGATCGTTGGTATCTCCGCGGCACTCATCCCGTTCCTTGAGCACGACGACGCGAACCGCGCGCTGATGGGTTCGAACATGCAGCGCCAGGCGGTGCCCCTGATCAAGGTGG
>JBEIUO010000073.1:0-8056 GCA_040374335.1 Phycisphaeraceae bacterium | reverse complement strand
CAGGCGACTTCTCTTCGTGTGCGCCCTGCTCCGCCAGCGTCTTGCGTTCGCGGAACTTGACGATCGACATGAACTCGTACCACGCCAGCAAGCGGCACATGACGAACCCGGGGTATCCGTCGAGGAAGCCCCACTGGAAGAAGAACGAGTACAGGAACCGCAGCGACGGCCGGAAGGGGAGCTTGCGCCCGAACCGCTTCAGCCACCGGCGACGCTCGATCGGGCCGCCGAAGAGGCTGGCCTTCACCGCGCCCTCGTCCTTCGCCTCCATCGCGTGGGCTTCCCACGTCGTGTACCGGTTGTGCTTCTCGATCCACGCCGAGAGATCCGGGTAGGCGTAGTGCAAGAACTCGTGACGCAGGTAGCCGGCCTCGCCCGTCGACAACAGCACGTGCTCGTGAACCTCGTTGTCGCCGCTGCCGGTGTCGCCCAGCTTGCCGATCCGCTCGTACCGCCCGACCTTGTGCTTGAACAGCCGCACGTTCCACGACGGGTAGTAGCCGCAGCCCTTGAGCCAGCGGCCCATGAACATGAAGCGGCGGTTCACCCAGAACCCGTCGCCGCAGCCGAGCTTCGCGTTCCCCTCGGGCGACAACTCGCCCGTGACCACCTTGCGGATCTCCTCCGCGAGCTCCGGCGTCATGTACTCGTCGGCATCGAGGATCATCACCCACTCGTTCTTCCACGGAACGTTCTCGAGCGCCCAGTTCTTCTTCTTCGGCCAACCTTCCTTGCTGTAGGTGAACTGGTACACATCCGCGCCCATGGCCTGCGACAGCTCGATCGTCTTGTCCTTGCTCTTGCTGTCCACCACCACGACGTCCGTCGCCCACTGCACGCGGCGAAGACACCCGATGATGTTCCGCTCCTCGTTCTTCACCGGGATCAGGATCGAAACCGGGACCGACCGCGCCGCTGGCCACTTGCCGTCGGGCATCTGTGTTGGTCGCAGCGCCGCCGCCATCCAATCCGCGTCCGATCGCCGCACTTCCGGCAACGGCCGCCCCTCTTCCATCACCTGCTGCGACGCCGCTTCCGACGCGACTTCCGCGGCGGTGATGTTCATCGAACCCGGGCTCTGCGGCGCGGGCACGGCGACCTTCGTCTGGCCAACGGGGCCTGTAAACAGCGACCCCTCGGGAACCGCGAGCCCCTTGGCCGGATCCTGGGCCAGCTTCTTGATGTCCCGGTCCAGCCCGTACGCCCTGATCTCCGCCAGCTTGAGCGAGATGAAGATGTCGTACGTCGCGAGCAGGAAGCAGAACCGCAGCCCCGTCACACCGTCGAGGATCCCTAGCCGCAGGATGTACATGTAGAAGAACCGCCAGAACCCCGAGAGCGGCAGCCGCGGCAGCACGTGCCGCTTCAGCCAGCGTCGCATCGCGATCCCGCGCTCGAGTGGGCCGGTTGAGTCCTGCCGTTCCTGGCCGCGCTCGCGCGTCAGTTCGCGTGCTTCGAGTGTGGAGTAGCGGTTGTGTTTCGCGATGAGGTGCTCGAGGCCGCGACGGTCTTCGTGCAGCATCTGCTGCGTGAGCCGGCCGGAAGTGCCCTCGACGATCATGTGCTCGTGGACTTCGCGTTCTTCGTAGCGGGCCTTGCCGCGCTTGAAGAGGCGGAGGTTATAGGACGGGTAGTACCCGCAGTGGCGGATGGGGCGACCGAGGAAGTAGGTGAGTCGGTTGACGTAGAAGCCCGCGTGGATGACCGAGTGCACGGGCTGGGCCGCGACGCGGAGGATCTCGTCGCGCAGCTCGGGCGTGATGCTCTCGTCGGCGTCGAGGATGAAGATCCAGTCGGCGCGCAGCGGGAGGTTGTTCAGGGCCCAGTTCTTCTGCTTCGCGTACCCGAGCCACGGCTGGATGACGACGTTGGCGCCGAAGCTCTCGGCGATATCACGGGTCTTGTCCTTCGACTCCGAGTCCACCACGTGTACGCGGTCGGCCCACCCCACGACGCTCGCGAGCGCGTGGCGCAGGTTCATCTCCTCGTTGAACGTCGGGATCACCACCTCGATGTTGCTGGGGCGTCCGGTCGGTCGTGCCGCGGGCGGCTGCGGATCTGCGGGGCTCATCGAACCGCTCCTGAACCCGCGGTGGTCGCTGCGGGTTGCGCTGCGGCGGCCTCGTAGCCGCCGAAGGATTCCGTTGTCCCGCCGCACACGGCGACGAGAAGTTTGTTCCACGCCCCGCAGGCCTGGGTGCGCGAGTAGTGATGCATGAACGCGGCCCGTCCGCGCTCGCCCATCGCGCGGGCGCGATCAGGGTCGGCCGCGAGGGCCTCGATCGCGCGGGTCAGGCCTTCGCCGTCACCCTGGCGCACGACGATGCCGCAATCGTTCTCGACGAGCACACGGGCGATCTCTGACGACGGGTTGCCGATGAAGATCGCGGGCCGCGCTACTGCCATGATCCCGAAGCACTTGCTGGGGACGATGAGTCCTTCCATCCCTTCCAGCAGCGAGATCAGGTGAACATCGCCGCACGAGAGGCTCTCCGCGAGCTTCTCCCGGGGCTGGTAGTCGTGGTACGCCGCGTTGGCGATGGATTCCTTCGCGATGAAGCCTTCGATCTCTTTGCGACGCTTCCCGCCGCCCACGAAGAGGAACCGCACGCCGTCCGTTCCAGAGGAGGTGCGGCCCTTGAGCGCGGTCATCGCGTGCATGGTCGTCGCGGCATCGTGCCCGTGGCCGAAGTTGCCCGAGTACATCACCGTGAACGCGTCGCCGAGATTGAACGTGGAGCGCAGGGCGTTGGCGCCGCGCTCGATCGGCCGAACCCCGGCTTCGTCCGACCATACCGGGATGAACTTCACACGCGAGCGGGCCTTGTCGCCGGCCTTGGCGAGGACCTTGTCCATCATGCAGCGGCCGAGCACCACGCTCGCGTCCGCGTGCCGGACCAGCCAGCGGTGCATGAAGCTCAGCACGCGCGTGAGCGGCGAGCCTTCGCGGATCATCCCCGACGCGATGATCACGTCCGGGTACAGGTCCATCGCCCAGTACACGGCGCGGCTGCCGCGGAGCCAGCGGCAGAGAATCGTGAGCAGCGCGATGTACGGCGGCGTTGAGAAACCCACGACCACATCGGGCCGACGGATCGTCATGAGCTTGAGTGCCGCGAGCAGGTAGAAGAAGCCGAAATCGAGGATGCGCAGGAATGTGGAGGCGCGGCCGAAGAAACTGAACCCCACGCGGTGGATCTCGATCTCACCACCTTCGACCTTGACCACTTCGTACTTCGGGAGCGTCGCACCGGATTTGCCGTAGATGGAGCGCGACGCGATCGCGGTGACCTTCATCCCGCCCTTCACGAGCTCGTCGGCGAGGTCCTTGGCCATCTGGGCCGTGGCGACCACGTCCGGGTGGAAGGCCTGGTTCAGCAGGACGACGTGCAGCGATCGGGATGGATTCGGTGTTGTTGCCAAGGGTGTGCTTCGTTCGTCCTTATGGTGTGAGTCGTGAGATCTCAGATTTCAGATCCTGAAGACCACTCACTTCGCCGACTTCTCGTACCAGTCGATCGTCTTCCGCAGGCCTTCTTCGAACGCGACCTGGGCCCGCCACCCCAGCAGCTTCGCTGCCTTCTCGGTGGAGAGGCACCGCCTCGGCTGGCCGTCGGGCTTCGTTGCGTCCCAGGTGATCGCGCCCTTGAAACCCGTGAGCCGCACGATCAGCTCCACCAGGTCCTTGATCTTGATCTCAAATCCCGCGCCGAGATTGATCGGGTCGGGGTCCGTCATGCCTTCTGCCGCGCGAACGATGCCTTCCGCGGCATCGTCAACGTACAGGAACTCGCGGGACGCGGAGCCGGTGCCCCAGCAGACGATCTCCTTCGCGCCGCTGTCGCGGGCCTCGACGCACTTGCGCACGAGGGCGGGGATGACGTGGCTGGTGTTGAGGTCGAAGTTGTCCCACGGTCCGTAGAGGTTGACCGGCAGCACGTACGCGCTCTTCATCGCGTACTGCAGCTTGTACGCGTCGAGCATCTGCCACGCGGCCTTCTTCGCGACGCCGTACGGCGCGTTGGTCTCTTCCGGGTACCCGTTCCAGAGGTTGTCCTCGGTGAAGGGAACCGGCGTGAACTTCGGGTAGGCGCAGATCGTTCCGACCTGCACGAAGCGACCGTCACGCTCGATGAGGCCGTCGAGGCGGGCCTGTTCGATGAGGTGCAGGGCCATGGCCATGTTCGCGAAGAAGTAGCGGCCGGGGTTGGCGCGGTTGGCGCCGATGCCACCGACTTCTGCGGCGAGGTGGATCACCACATCCGACTTCTTCTGGCCGAAGGCGTTGCGGTAGAGCTTGGCGACATCGGTGGCGCTGGTGAGGTCCCAGTCTTTGCGGCGGGGGACGAAGACGTTCGCGTCTTTCACGCCGCGGGCCCGCAGCCGTTCGAGGACGTGCCGGCCGAGGAAGCCGGCCCCGCCGGTGACGATGATGCGTTTGTCGGTCCAGTCAAAGGTCATGAGAACCTCACAGCTTCTCGGGGTGAATCAGAACTGGAAATAGATGAAGGCGGCGTTTGCCGCGGGCCAGAGGAAGAAGAAGACGACGGCGAGACCCGCGTAGACGAGCGGCAGGCGCGACGGCTTGGAGTGATCGAGCCGGTCGTGGATGCGACCGCCGAAGAAGGACCATGCGTGGAAGAGGCAGAACGCGCCCGTGAGCAGGCTGGCGATGATGGGATCGCCCTTGCCGACACCCAGGGCCGAGAGCTCCAGGCGGCCGTCGAAGAGGACGAACTTCTTCATGCAGTAGAGCAGCTTGTCGGTGTCGACGATGCGGAAGATGAGCCAGCCCAGCATGACGAAGTACATCGTGACCACCCAGCGGATCACGCTGCCGGGGCCGGACTTGAGGAACGAGTTCAGGGCCGGGATCTTCTCGATCACGCCGCGCAGCAGCCGGTTGATGCAGAGCAGGCCGCCCTGGTACGCGCCCCAGATCACAAAGTTCCACGATGCGCCGTGCCACATGCCGCCCAGCACCATCGTCGTCATCAGGTTGAAGTACACGCGGCTCGGCGAGCCCCGGCCGCCGCCCAGCGGGATGTACAGGTAGTCGCGCAGCCATGTGGAGAGCGAGAGGTGCCAGCGGCGCCAGAAGTCGATGATCGAGGTCGAGAAGTACGGGTAGTCGAAGTTCAGCGGGAGCTCGACGCCGAACATCCGGCTGACGCCCCGCGCGATGTCGCTGTACCCGCTGAAGTCGCAGTAGATCTGTACCGCGAAGACGACGGTGGCGAGCCAGATCACGATGGTCGGCTGGCCGGCGGGGTCGGAGAAGACCACGTCGACCAGGCGCGCGATGTTGTCCGCGATCAGGACCTTCTTCACGAAGCCGTTGAGGCACAGGTGGAAGCCGCTGAGGATGTTTGCGCCGCGGAGGACCCACGGCTCGTTGAGCGTCGGAAGGAAGTTGTCGGGGCGGATGATCGGCCCGGCGACCAGGTGCGGGTAGTAGCAGACGAAGAGGGCGAAGCGCAGGAAGCTCCGCTCCGCCGGGAACTGCTTGCGGTACACGTCGATCGTGTAGCTCATCGCGACGAACGTGTAGAAGCTGATTCCCACCGGCAGCAGCACCTCGAGGTGCGGCACCGGGATGTTCATGTCCAGCATCGCGCCGATGCCGTGCAGGCTGTCGGTGAAGAAGTCGAAGTACTTGAAGAACCCGAGGACCGTCAGGTTCGCGACCACGCTCGTCCACAGGAACGCCTTACGCCGCTTCTCCGGGTTCTGGATCTTGAAGTAGAACTCGTAGAAGATCGGGGCGAGGATCGCGAATGCGCCGCATGCCGCGATCGATCCCCACACGCCCTTCCACTTGGGGTCGAGCAACTGGTCCCACGCGAAGGGCTCGGTCCCGTGCTGCAGCATCGGCCAGTTCACCCCGAGGGTGACGATCGAGCCCACCACGACCACGGTCGCCAGCTTCATCCGCTGGCCCCAGCTCACCTTGATCCCGTCCATGCCCTGCGCGGCAACGAAGTCGACCTGACTCGTGACCAGCAGCAGGGCGACAAACCGGACGTCCCACCACGCGTAGAACACGTAGCTCAGGATCGCCATGTAGATGTGCTGGTGGCGGTTCTTCTTGAGGAACGCCACGCCGAGCATGCTCAGCACGAAGAGAACGAGGAACTCTGGGGTCTGAAACAGCACGGGTCAGTTTCCCCCCCCGGCCGGTGCCGGAACTCGGGATCCGATCAGCGCGCTCAGCTTCTCGCGACCGGACTTCCCGGGGTGCTGACCGTCGGCGAAGTCGTCGGCGGTCAGGAGTTCGGACGCATCTATAAGGATGCCCCCGTGGGTCTCGGCGAGCTTTGCCCCGAGGGCCTTGAGCTCGCCGACTTCGGGGTCGAACCACCCGTTCTGGCGGATAGTTGGGTGAACGGGGGCGACGACGATGATCGGCCGGACTCCCGCGGCACCGAGGTGGTTGATCAGGCGCTCGAACTCACCGGGCTGCTTGCCCTTCCCGATGCGCTGGGCGTGCTCTGTCCTAAGGGCCTCGAGGTGGGTTTCGAGTCGCTTGCCGTCGATGCTGATGTTCATCTGGAAGGGGGCGTTCCAGTCCGCGGGGTCGGTGGCCCGGAAGCTGCCGCCCTTGAGGATGCCCTTGATCTTCTGGTCGGCGGCGTTGGTGAGCGATGTGCGGAAGTGTATTTCGGAGCGGAGCTTAGAGCCGGTCAGTGTTTCGACCAGCTCGTCGGTCATCCCCGGGGTCTGTGGGGTCAGCCAGTCCGCGGGCCAGGCCTCGGCGAAGTTGCCGATGCGGTATGCCGCGGCCCGATCGGGGTGGAGGTCGGCGGGGGGAGCACCGAGGTACATGGCGCGGCAGACCCAGACGACGTAGGTCGGCTTGGCCTTGGCGAGGGCGGGGATCATGACGGCCTGTTCGAGGCGGTCGCCACCGTTGAGGGCGGCGTTGAGGACGCGCCAGCCCTTGGGGGCATTGGCGGAGAGGATCGCGGCGTCGATGCCTTCGACGGAGACGGAGTCGCCGATGCAGATGACGGTCGGCTGATCGGAAAGGCCTTTGGCGTAAAGAGTTCCGAGCGCGACGCAGCGGTCGAGGTCGGCCGAGCCTGCACCCATTCGGGGGAAGATGACGAAGAGCTGAAGGGCCACGGCGAGCGCGAGACCGAGGAGCGTGGGAAGACCCCAGAACGCGAAGGTCCTGAGCGCGCCTCGGGACTCGGCCCAGGCGGGTGCGGGGTCGGTTAGATGTTTCTCCGCCATCCTGTTCCCCTGAAGAACAACAACCCCGGCGCGCGTGCGGCGGGAGCCCCTTGAGAGGGGCCGATGATAGGGACTATCGGTCGTAGCCCATAGCCCCTTGACGAGGGCTGGGTTCAGGAAGATGGTGGGAATGGAGCGAGGCGCAGAATCCGCGCGTCGGATCAGGTGCGGGAGTCGAGGACGATGGTGACGGGGCCGTTGTTGACGAGGGCGACGCGCATGTGGGCGCGGAAGACCCCGGTCCCGACGGGGACGCCGGACTCGGCGACCATGGCGGCGAAGCGGTCGAAGGCGGGGCCGGCGAGTTCGGGTCGCATGGCGCGGTCAAAGGCGGGGCGGCGACCTTGGCGGGCGTCGCCGGCGAGGGTGAAGTTGGGAACGAGGATGATGCCGCCGCCGACGTCTTTGACGGAGAGGTTCATCTTCTCGGCTGGGTCTTCGAAGATGCGGAGGACGGGGAGCTTGTCGGCGGCCCAGCGGAGGTCGGCGTCGGTGTCGTCGGTGAAGAGGCCGCAGAGGACGAGCAGACCCAGACCGATGCGGGCCCGCTCGGTGCCATCAACGGTGACGGAAGCTTCGGAGACGCGTTGGATGACGAGGCGCATGGGGGGGAGGGTAGGGAAGAAGGCACTAGGCACTGGGCACTAGGAAGGAGGTGATGGGGTTATGCCGCGTGGCGGGTTGGGGTGGGTGGGGCCGGGGTGCGTGGGGCGCGGGGTTGGGTGGGGGGGGGCGGAGAGTTTGAGGACGAGTTCGGCGGTGCGGCGGGCGACGTCGATGGTTTTGCGGCGGCGGTCCTGGTCGGCGGGGGTGGGGTTTT
>JBEIUO010000640.1:0-2465 GCA_040374335.1 Phycisphaeraceae bacterium | reverse complement strand
TTTGAGGTGTCGTGGGAGGTGTGCAACCAGGTCGGGGGCATCTACCAGGTGATCCGGTCGAAGGCTCCGCTGATGGCGCAGCGGTGGGGGGAGCACTACTACTGCGTGGGTCCGTGGGAAGAGGCGAAGGCGACGCTGGAGTACGAGGAATCGCGGCCGGTGCCGTGGGTTGCGCGTGCGCTGCTGCAGTTGGAGCAGCAGGGCTTGAAAGTGCGGCACGGGACGTGGCTGGTGCCGGGGCGGCCGAAGGTGCTGCTGATCGAGCACTGGCAGGGGCCGGAGCGGCTGGCGCAGGCGAAGTACGCGTACTGGAAGGACCACGGGATTGAGTTTCCGGCGAACGACTGGTTGATCGACGGGGTGGTGACGTTCGCGGACGCGGTGCGGCGGTTGTTTGAGGCGTTGTGCGAGCACAGACCGGTGCCGGGCGGGAGGGCGCAGACGCACCCGTTGGTGGCGCATTTCCACGAGTGGCTGGGGGGGTTGTGCATCCCGGCGTTGCGGCGGCGGAACCTGCCGGTGGCGTCGATCTTCACGACGCACGCGACATTGCTTGGAAGGTACATCGCGAGTTCGCGGGAGAACTTTTACGATCAGCTGCCGTGGATGGATCAGGCGGAGGAGGCGAAGCGGTACAACGTGGTGACGCAGCACACGATCGAGCGGGCGTGTGCGCACGGGTCGCACGTGTTCACGACGGTGTCGAGCGTGACGGCGGAGGAGTGCGCGGTGCTGCTGGGGCGGCCGGTGGACGTGGTGCTGCCGAACGGGCTGACGGTTGGGTTGTACAACGCGGGGCACGAGCAGCAGCGGCTGCACGGGGAGTACAAGGAAGCGCTGCATCGGTTCACGATGGGGCACTTCTTTCCGAGCTACTCGTTTGACCTGGACAAGACGCTGTACTTCTTCACGAGCGGGCGGTATGAGCCTCGGAACAAGGGGTTTGATCTGTGCCTGGAGGCGATGGCGCGGCTGAATGCGCAGCTGAAAGCGGAGCAGACGGGGAAGACGGTGGTGTTCTTCATCGTGACGAAGAAGGCGACCAAGAGCATCAACCCCTTGGCGATGGAGAAGCGTGGGGTATTGAACGAGTTGAACGAGGTGTGCGAGAAGATCGTGGACGTGGTGGGGAAGCGGCTGTTTGCGCGGGCGGCGAGCGGCGCGCGGCTGCGGATGGACGATTTGATCGATGAGTACTGGTTGCTGCGGTACAAGCGTGCGCAGCATGCGCTGAAGCAGCACTGCCTGCCGATGGTGGTGACGCACATTCTGGAGGATGACGCGAACGACCCGGTGTTGGCGCAGATCCGGCAGCTCGGGCTGGTGAATCGGGAAGAGGATCCGGTAAAGGTGGTGTATGTGCCGGACTTCATCACGCCGACGAATCGGTTGTTCGGGATCGAGTACGACCAGTTTGTGCGCGGGTGTCACCTTGGCGTGTTCCCAAGCATGTACGAGCCGTGGGGGTATACGCCGCTGGAGTGTCTGGCGATGGGTGTGCCGGCGATGACGTCGGACGTGGCGGGGTTTGGGCGGTACGTGGCGGAGAACTTCGCGGAGAGCGACAAGTGGGGGATGACGATTGTGAGGCGGAGGGGGCGGAGCTACCACGATGCGGCGGCGAGTCTGGCGGGGTCGTTGATGAGCTTTTGTCGGATGGAGCGGCGGGATCGGATTGCGCTGCGGAACGAGGTGGACAAGCACTCTTGGGAGTTTGACTGGAGCAGGCTGGGGCGGGCGTATCACGCGGCGCACGATCTGGCGCAGGCGCGGTATGGGGCGGATGTGGGGGGCGGGATCGCGATGGTGTCGGCGTCGCAGCTTGCGGGACAGATGTCGGGTCAGATGTCGAAAGACGGTGCGGGGGCGAAGCCGTGAGTGATGAGCCTCGTGTTGAGTTGTATACGGACGGCGCGTGTTCGGGGAACCCTGGTCCTGGGGGTTGGGCGTACATCTTGCGGCACGCGGCGTCTGGGGCGGAGCGTGAAGCGAGTGGTGGGGAAGGGCAGACGACGAACAACCGGATGGAGCTGATGGCTGTGATCGAGGGGCTCACGGCGCTGAAGCGGCGGTCGAGCGTGGATTTGTACTCGGACTCGCAGTATGTGTTGAAGGGGTTGAAGGAGTGGATGGAATCGTGGAAGAAGCGAGGGTGGAAGACGGCGGATAAGAAGCCGGTGAAGAACCAGGATCTCTGGGAGCAACTGGACGAGTTGAAGGCGGGGCACGAGATCCGGTTTCACTGGATCAAGGGGCACAGCGAGCACCCGGAGAACGAGCGGTGCGACGAGTTGGCGGTGGCGGAGGCGAAGAAGTTTGGGGGGTAGGCAATAGGGAATGGGCAATGGGGGAAGAGTAAAGGTGAGTTGTTGAGGGGGCGCGGGTAGGGGGGAGTGGGTTATCTGGCGTGGTGGCGAATCCTGACGGGGAGGGGATTCTGCGCGTGCCGGGTGTGTGGGCTGGGG
>JBEIUO010000456.1:0-3316 GCA_040374335.1 Phycisphaeraceae bacterium | reverse complement strand
CTCGGCCCCGAACCGGGGACCCGCCAGCATGATGAAAGACCCGACCACCAACACCTTGTCCGCGAAGGGGTCCATGATCCGGCCAAACTTGCTGACCACCTTCCACCGCCGGGCGAGGGGGCCGTCGATCGCGTCCGTCAGCGCCGCCAGTCCGAACAGGGCCGCCGCGATCAGATAGGCCCATAGCGGATGCCGCGGGGTGACAGCCTGGATCAAATCCCCTGCGGGGTAGTTCCAGACGGAGAGGAGGGTGAAGAAGGCGAGGGCGAAGATCAGCCGGAGGATCGTGAGCGCGTTGGGGAGCCAGCGGCGGAATCCCGTCGCGGGGGGAAAGGGGTCCTGTGGGGAAGAGTTGTCCACTCGCTGATAGCGTAGCGAGGCGGATCCCTACCGGCGGTTGAACACAGGGGATCGGGAAGACTATCCTCACGACTCTCCCCGAGGTGGCGCCGAGCCCCCTCGAGGGGCGAACGAACTCCGAAGGACAGCCACCGTGGGCACGATTCTGAACCCCTTCCTCCTGTACGGATTGATCGCTCTCGGGGGCCTGGGCGTATGCCTGGCACTCCCCCGCAAGGGCCTCAGCCCGCAGGTCATCGGTGCGCTCCTCGCGGGCGCGGCGGGTGGCCTGTTCATCCTCTTCCTGACGCAGAAGGCGATGGCCGACGGGCAGGTGCCGAACGTCTATTTCTACATCTTCTCGGCCGTCGCGCTGGGGGCTGCGCTGCGGGTGATTACCCACCAGCGTCCGGTGTACGCCGCGCTGTACTTCATCCTCTCGATCATCGCCACGGCGGGCTTGTTCCTGATTCTGTCGGCGGAGTTCATGGCGTTCGCGTTGATCATCGTCTACGCGGGGGCCATCCTGATCACGTACCTCTTCGTGATCATGCTGGCGACGCAGGCCCCCGACGAGGGCGAGATCGAAGTCTTGACGGAGTACGACACGGCGGCGCGCGAACCGATCGCGGCGACGGTCGTGGGGTTCCTGCTGCTGGCTGTACTCACCACCATGATGTTCCGGGGCGTTTCGTCGTTGCCGGAGCCCAAGCCCTCGGGCACGGAGGCGCTGATCGCCGAGATGCCGCTGAAGGTTCAACGCACGCTGCGGAACCACGGGCTCCTGGGCGACCACGAGAAGGTTGACTCCGTGGCGCTCGTGCGAGATCCGTCTGGCGAGGTGTCGGCCCTGAAGCTGACGCTCAGGGGCGGTGGCGAGTCGGTGGTGCCGAAGGAGAAATGGCCCGAAGGGATGGACGTGACGAACGTCGAGGCCCTGGGGTTCAATCTGCTCCGTGACCACCCGGGCGCGATCGAGATCGCCGGCGTGATCCTGCTGATGGCGATGCTGGGCGCTGTGGTGCTCAGCCGCAAGCAGGTCCAGATGGACGAGGACGCGAAGATGCAGCAGGCCAAGATGCTGGCCGAAGGAGGCCACCAGTGAACTCGCTGAGCATGCTGGCGCAGACCGGGTACCCGGACGCGTTCCACGGCCTCACCTTGGCCCACTACCTGTTCGTGTCCGCGGTCATGTTCGTGATCGGGCTGGTCGGCTTCCTGACCCGCCGGAACCTGATCGTCATGTTCCTGTGCACCGAGTTGATGTTCCAGGCGGCGGGCATCGCCCTCGTGGCGTTTGGCCGCTACCACCTGGACTTCACCGGGCAGACCTTCGTCATCTTCGTGCTCACGGTTGCCGCGGCGGAGGCCGCGATGGCCCTGGCGCTGGTCGTGCTGCTCTTCCGTCGGAAGGAGTCGCTCAGCGCGGACGAGTGGCAGGAGATGAAGGGGTAGCAGAAGGCCATAGGCCATGGTCGGTCGGCGGTCGGCGACGGGTGACGGGAGCGGATGGCTTGGGACGGGCCTTTGAGGCTTGAGTGGAACGAACGATGCAACTAGCTCAGACAGTCATGACGGCGGTGTTGGGGCAGCACGAGGCGGCGGCGGTGCATGCACCGCAGTGGGCCATGCTGATCCCGATCCTGCCGCTGGTGGGATTCGTGATCGCGGCGCTGTGCGCGGCGTTCGGCGTGAAGAGCAAGCTCCCGGCGTGGACGAGCGTGGCGACGATCGCCGCGGCGTTCGCGACGACGGCCGCGCTGTTCCTGCAGCACTTCGCGGGCGGGCACGGGGGCGCGATGGTGGTGACGGCGTTCGAGTGGATCCACGTGAAGTGGGGCTCGGAGCCGGGCCAGCAACTGACGGCGAACTTCGGTCTGTACCTGGACTCGCTGACAGTGCTCTGGATGCTGTTCGTGACCGGGCTGGCAACGCTGATCGCGCTCTACGCGAGCGAGTACATGAGCCACGACGTCGGGGCCGGGTACTGCCGGTTCTTCGCGGCGTTCTGCCTGTTCGTGTTCAGCATGGCCTGCCTGGTGATGGCGGACAACCTGCTGCTGCTTTACCTCGGCTGGGAGGGCGTGGGGCTTTGCTCCTACCTGCTGATCGGGTACTTCTACAAGAAGCCGAGCGCTGTCGCCGCGGCGAAGAAGGCGTTCATCGTCAACCGTATCGGTGACTTGTTCCTGGCCCTGGGCATCTTCCTGACTTTCGTGCACTTCGGGACGGTCGAGTACAAGGTTCTCTTCGAGCGGGTCCAGCCGTACCTCGAACTGCTGAAGCAGGGCGAGTTCGACAAGATCCCGGCGGTCGTCGGGCTGATCCCGCTGCTGCTCATGGGTGGCGCGTTCGGCAAGTCGGCCCAGTTGCCGCTGTACGTCTGGCTCCCGGACGCCATGGAAGGCCCGACCCCGGTGTCGGCCCTGATCCACGCGGCCACGATGGTGACCGCCGGCGTCTTCCTCGTGGCACGGATGTACTCGGTGTTCCTCCTGAGCGAGTTCGCGCTCCCGGCTGTGGCCTGGGTGGGCACGCTGACGGCCCTCGTCGCGGCGACCATCGGCATGGCCCAGTTCGACATCAAGCGGATCATGGCGTATTCGACAGTGTCGCAGCTGGGGTACATGTTCGCGGGCCTGGGCGTGCTGAGCAGCACGGGCGGCGTGTTCCACGTCGTGACGCACGCGTTCTTCAAGGCTCTCCTGTTCCTCTGCTGCGGCGCGGTGATGCACGGCTTTGGCGGGCAGCTCGATCTGCGGAAGCTCTCGGGCGTCATGAAGATGCCGGGCTGGAAGATCGTCGGCGTGGGAATGCTGGTGGGGTGCCTCAACCTCGCGGGCTTCCCGTTCATCACGGCCGGCTTCTACAGCAAGGACATGATCATCGGCGAGGCCTTCACGACCCCAGGCATGGCTGCCGCCGGTTGGGTGCTGCTGCTGACGGCCGGTCTGACGGCGTACTACACCTTCCGCGT
>JBEIUO010000660.1:0-2388 GCA_040374335.1 Phycisphaeraceae bacterium | reverse complement strand
GGCGTGGCTGACGGGTCAGTGTATCAAGGTTAACTATGCGGTTATCGTGATGGCGGCGGTGGTGGTGCTGGGGCTGGTGCCTTCGGGCGGGGTGGGGAGTGAGCCCTTGCTGACGTGGAAGACCGCGTCGAAGGTGCCGTGGGGGATCTGGTTTCTCTTTGGTGGGGGGCTGAGCCTGGCGGATGGGATTGAGAAGAGCGGGCTTGCCGCGGCGATTGCGCAGAGCGGGGGCGGGTTGGAGGGGCAGAGCGTGCTGGTGGTGTTGTTTGCGGTGAGTCTGGGCGCGGTGCTGCTGACGGAGTTTTCGAACAACACGGCGCTGGTGGCGATGGGGATGCCGATCGTGAGCGCGATTGGCAGCGCGTTGGGGCTGCCGGTGACGCTGCTGATTGTGACGTTGACGCTGTCGGCGAGTCTGGGGTTTATGTTGCCGGCGGGGACAGCGGGGAACGCGCTGGTGTTTCAGACGGGGCGGGTGAGTGTGAAGCAGATGATGAAGGCGGGGCTGTGGCTGGACGTGCTGAGCGCGTTGCTGGTTCCGCTGGTGGTGTGGGGGGCGTGGAAGGCTGGGGTGTTGCCGGGGTGAGGGGCGGCCGCGAAGCGGAAACCAGCAAATCAGCAAAGCAGCAAACCAGCAAATAAGAAAGGAATGAAGTCGAGTCGGAGGTGATCGGAAGAGGGGGCGTGGTTCAGGCGTCTTTGCGGTCGCCGGCTTTCATGAGGCGTTCGCCTTGTTCTGGGGTCATGGAGCCTTCGGCGATGTAGGCGGCGATTTCGCGGCGGGTGCGTTCGCGGGCGTTGGAGCGGATGGTGCGTCCGACGGTGCTGATGAGGACGCCGATGATGATGAACGAGCCGACCATGGCGGGGATGACGACGCCTTCGTTGCGGATGAGGGTGGCGAGGGCTTCTTCGATGGCCATTGGGGGGCTCCGAGGGGGCTGAAGGGTGGTTGGGAAATGGGGGAGGGGAGTTTTGAGAAAACAGGAAAGCTCAAAGCAGCAAATCAGCAAATTCGGAACTAGGCACTGGGCGGTGGAGTTGGGCGGTTGGGTTGGGGTTGGGGTTTAGAAGATGGATTCGGCTTTGTGGAGGAGGTAGATCCAGGCGGAGAAGAAGTCGAAGGGGCCGGCGTCGTTGCGGCGGTGGACGCCGGCGTCGCCGACGGCGGAGAAGGCGTCGCTCATGACGTCGGCGGGGCACTTGAAGTTCTTGAAGCCGGTTTCGATGACGGCGGAGGGGGCCTCGGTGGCGAGGCGGTTGGTGAGCAGGTCCATGTTTTGGAGGTCGGCGTAGGACTTGGCGTCGCCGAGGACGTCGAAGTTGAACTTGTCGCCGTCGATGCGGACGCGGGTGCCGTTCTTGACGTAGATATCGAGCACGTGCGAGGTCTTGTGGCGGGACGTGCGTTCGACGCTGCCGCCCGAGCTGGCGGCCATTCCGATCAAGGGTGAGCCGAGCATCATGCCCGCGGCCATGGAACCGCCGGTACCGCCGCCGGAGCGGATGGTGGAGGAGACTGAGGAGGAGTCGAGGCGGGCGCGGACGAGCATGACGATGTGTCGGGACTTGAGGACGGCGGTGCGGCCGTCCCAGCACTCGACGGTGTACATGGGCTCGGGGGCGCCGAGGGCGGCGTGGAGGGCCTTGACGCGGGGGGCGGACTTGATGGTGTCGAAGTCGGCGCGGGTGGGGGCGTAGGCGCCGACGCCGGCCTCGCGGAGGCGGCGGGCGGAGTCGAGGCAGACGGCGTGCTCGTAGCGGCCGACGACGAGGGGCACGGAGCGAACGGCGACGAGTCGCGCGGCGTAGGGGTCGAGGCCGACGTGGGTGCAGAGGAGCCGGACCTTGGCGGCTTCGTCGAGGTGGTCGGGCCAGCGGGCGATGCTGAGGTAGGCGTTCATGGGCGGTTGGGGACGGGCTCGGGTATTCTACCGGCGAACGAGGGGATCCTGGGGTTTTTTGGAAAGGGCGGCGTGTGCTTTCGGAGGTGCTGGACGGGTTACCGGAGGACTTCACGGAGCAGGAGCGGGAGTTCCTGGTCCAGGGGCTGTCCATGTACCTGCGCGGGTGGTTCCCGATGTACGAGGCGGAGGTGGACCGGGTGGAGTGGGTGCAGGGGCAGAGGCGGGCGATTGTGCCGCTGGATGAGCGGTTTGTGGTGAGCCGGTCGCTGCGGAGCAAGGTGCGGAAGGGGGTGTTCGAGGTGACGTCGGACGCGTGTTTTTCGGGGGTGATCCGGGCGTGCGGGGAGGCGACGGTGATGCGGCCGGAGACGTGGCTGCACGTGGAGATCGTGGAGTTGTTCGAGTTGTACCGGCGGGCGGGGCTGGCGCACCGTGTGGTGGGTTGGGTGAGGGACGGGGCGGGGGAGCGGGTGCTGGTGGG
>JBEIUO010000617.1:0-2588 GCA_040374335.1 Phycisphaeraceae bacterium | reverse complement strand
TTCGTCAACATCAAAGTGGACCGCGAAGAACGTCCCGACCGAGATCGCGATCACGCTGATCAGCATCGGCAGACTGTTCGACACCGTATCTACCGCCGCGTGCGCCTGCGCAGTCAGCCCCTCGCGCGCGAACAACGCCGCCTCTTTGAGACGTCGCGCCGCGAGCGCAGGCAGCAAGATCCCCTTCGACGTCTTGGGGCCGTTTGCGATGACTTGCTGCGCTGCAGCATAATCACCCGCGCGGAGCGCCTCGACAGCCCGAACGACGTGCTTGCTGTATGGCCCGACGTTCCACTGGAACGAGAAGAGAGCGTCGAACATCGGTTGCGTGAGCGCGATTCCGTCCAGCCGCCGGTTGAGGTGGGCCTCCATCTCCGCGAGCTTCGCGCCGTTGATCTGGCGCAGCTCCTCGGGCGTCGCGTTCCGCGTGAGGAAGACGGCGTACTTCTCACGGTCTGCCGCGCTCTGGATCGCTACTCCGAGTCCGATGGTCGGAGTGCCTCGGATGCCCTCGTAGCTCCGCAACGGCTTGAGCGCCCCGATTCGCAGATCGTCGTAAATGAAGGGGATGTTCCCCTCCGCCTTCGCCAGATCCGCATAGCCCTCTGCCGAAAGGTGGTAGTTAGCAGCCATCGCGCCTCCACCTACACCATACCTGCTGCACGTCCGAAGCGGTAACTGACTGTGGCCCAGTTCACCGCGCCCCAGATCGCGCGGACGTACGCCCCGCGATCCGGCCCGTATCGGGTGATGTACGCGTGCTCCCACACGTCGATCGCCAGCAAGACCTCTGCGCCGGGGATCAAGCCATCCGTGTGCCCGCGAACACCCATCAACGCTAACCGTTGAAGCTCCGGTGTCCAAGCCAGGATCGCCCAACCATCTCCCCGAATCCCCAACGCGACGTCGGTACACGCCTGGATGAACCCCTTCGCGCTGCCGAAGTCTCGCACGATCGCATCGTTGAGGGCCGCAGACGGGCGACTCCCCTGCCCCGGTGTTATCAGATTCCCCCAGTACATCCTGTGCAAAAGCGCCCCTGCCGTGTTATAGCAGAGGGCAGACGGATCGAGCGCCGCCCCCGGAGAGAGGAGCGTGTGGAGCTGTGCGTAGTACCGCGCCTCGATGACGTCGTGGTGCACACGCACCGTCTTGGCATCGAGGATCGGCTCTAACGCCTCGGCGGCGTACGGGAGAGGGGGAGGAGATGCAGCCATCGGAACCCCCTAACTGGAGCGTCGCGTGACCGCACGGTCTGCGCTCCAGACAGTGTAGGCCAGCGAAGCCGTCGTCGTCAGGAACGACAGACCGATCGCCGCGTATACCTCCCGACGCACGTCCTTCTTCTCGTCGATGTGCGTCACGATGTACGTGGACGCGATCGCCGCCACGGCGCTTCCCGCGAACACGATCGCGGCGAGCTGCTTCACTTCCGCCCGCTGCAGTGCCTCCTGCGCGGATGTCCCTACCTTCAAGAACTGCATGGGTTCCTCCACTCCTACAAAGATTCGTCCAGCGTACGCAAGATCGCAAGCTGTTTCTCTGCGATCAGCCGCCGCGTCTTCGCTGTGACCGGACGCTTCGGCGTAGACACGATCCGCCGGAGCAACGCCTTCCAGCTTCGGTTCAGGCTCTCCAACGTCCGACCCTCGTACATCGCCACATTCTCCACGATAGCCGCAGGATTCGGCCGCTCCTGCACCTTCCGCGCGAGCCGTCGGGAGAAGGACGCGAGGTAATCCTTGCAATCCATCCTCTCTGCGACCACAACGACGTGCCCTTCCTCATCCAGCTGCTCCACTCCGGCGACGAACGCTCTCAGATCTCCCCCCAGCACATACTGAAGCTCCTGGCAGAGCCGCCGTGTCAGTGTCTCTCGGTGGCGCTGTTCCACGCGACTGATCCGAAGCGGCGCGGAACCGTAGCCGTCTGCACGCATGAGCAGGGTCTGCAGCGCCCGTGCGGACTCGATCGGATCGCCGGATTTCGCAGCCAACGCGTACTGCCGGAGACGCTGCGCCGGAGTCTCCTGGCGTGCGCCGCTCAGTCGATCCGAGATGATCCCGAGAACCTGTAGCGCCGTGTTCCGCGACATCAAGGGCCGCGTCTTCCGCATCAACTCGGGGAGCATGCTCTTCACATACCCCCGTGGCATCTCTATTTCGTAGACCAGCCCCGTCGGCTCGCCGTCTTCCGTGAAGGCGGGGTACACACCGCGTACCACCCCCGTGCCGTCCGTAGGGTCGAACAGATACTCGCCGACGCGTGGTGGACGTTCCCAGGGCACCGTCACTCCTCCTTCGCATGTCGCAGCTTGATACCTAACCTGCCTTGGATCCGACGGAACGTGGCGTATGCCTGTGTCCGGCTCATTCCGAGCTTCTCGCCGACCTTTTCGACCTTGTACCCTTTCATGTACCAGTCGTAGAACAGCGCGTCTCTCGGCACAAGGGCCTCTCTCGTCACCTTCTGGACGTGTTGTTCCATTTCCCGCAATTTGCGCCGTTCGGAGATCGCTTCATCCGCGACCTGGTCCGCGAGGGTTTCTTCGTTGCCTTCCTCGTCCATCGCGAGCGTCTGATCGAAGG
>JBEIUO010000318.1:0-4192 GCA_040374335.1 Phycisphaeraceae bacterium | reverse complement strand
GATGGTGTGCGCGGGCGGTGGATCCGTATGCTGGGCTCGCGGATCTCGACAGAAGCTGCGCTTGCGGAGCTGCGCGCGAATCCGATGCCGTCGGATGCGGGCAACTGGGCGTCGCTGATGGAGCGGTTGGCTTCGGACGACAAGCGAGACGAAGCGATTGCGGTGGGTCGCGAGATGGCGACTCGGTTCGCGGATTTGTTCTGGGTTCACGGGTGCTTCGCGTTGTGCCTTGCGGACAGCGGGAAGCCGGAGGATGCGCTCGCGGAGTTGCGGGAGGCCGTGCGGCTCAACCCCGAGGACATGGTGGCGCACTTCCACACGGGGCGGATTCTGTGTGATCTGGGGCGTTTCAAGGCCGCGGTGCCGGTGCTGGAGTACGTGCACTCGCGGGCATCGGGCAATCCGGACACGCTGCGGACGCTGGCGTTCGCGCACGCGATGCTGGATGAGACGGAGAAGTCGCGGGAGTATGCGCGTCAGGTGCTCGAGCTGAGCCCGGAGGATGCCTTCGCGAAGGAAGTCCTTGGGCTGAGTCCCCCCCGACGAAGACGAGAAGGCCTGAAACGGAAACGCCCCGAGGAAAGGACTCCCCGGGGCGATCGGAAGGGATCTGGGACGGGCGATCAGCGTGAGCGGCGACGACCAATGAAGAGGATCGCGGCGGCGGCGAGTGCACCGCTCGCGGGTGCGGGAGTGACCGAGGCCTCCATGGTGTCTTGCATGAGGAAGGCGCCGTTGAACGCGTTCAGGGCGACGCGGACGCGGGCGATGGGCGTGGTTGATTCCCAACCGTTCCAGGCCCACGAGAGCCGGGGCGCATCGATGGGCATGGTGCCGATCACGGCATTGCTGGCGTCGTAGAAGATAGCGGTGCCGCCGGCGAGGGTGTTGGCGTTGGTGCCGAAGTAGCCGCCGAACTTGTACACGGTTGTATTGAACGTCCAGTCGGTGCCTGAGGCGAAGTTGCCAAGGAAAATGCGGTCGGAGTGCGGGTTGATGGTCCCGGTGAACGACCACGAGGTGGTCGGGAGCAGGCCGCTGCTGGTTGCGCTTTTCAGCGTGGAGACACCGCCCATGGCGCTGATGCCGTTGGGTCGGAAGCCGGTGGCGAAGGCGGAGAAGTTCTCGCGGTACTCACCGGTGAACGCGCTGATCGGAACGATGCTTGCCGGCACGGCGCCGGCGATCGCGAACGTCGCGGATGCAGCGAAGATGTACCGAGCATCGACCATCCTGCCCCCACGCGGAAAGGAGTTCCTTCCGCAACCCAAAGATCGAATTCACGCCAGGACTATCAAGAAACACGGAGTCCCTGGGGCGAGGTGCGGAGGGGCTGTGGCGTTCATGCGGTCTGTGCGGTCGCGCGGACGGGTCAGCTCAGGCGGGCGAACTTGTTCGCGAAGATCGAGAGCAGGCCGCCGAGCATGACGTAGCCGAGAATCACCTCGGCGGCGGCGATGAATCGACCGAAGCCGGTTACGGGGACCTCGTCGCCGAGGCCGAGGGTCATCAGTGTGGAGATGCTGAGCCAGAGGGCTCTGCCGAAGTCCGGCCGCGCGACTTCGGGGGCGACGATCATGTCGACGTCGTCGGCGAGATGGTGGTAGGGCATGCTCAGGGGCACGGCCATGTACAGGAATGCAAAGAGCACCGCGACCATCGCGGAGAAGAGGGCCCAGCGGATCGCGCTCTGGCCGTAGAGGCACGTAATACCCCAGAGCCACATGAGGAGGCGTCCTGCGGAGGAGGCCTTGCGGTGCATGTCTCGGATGTACTGCACGTCGGCCAGTTGGCGGCGCAGTACTGGCGGCAAGCCGAGCACGTCCTGCACGGGGTGCTCGGGCAAACCGGGCTGGAAGAGGATCTCGCCCGGCGCGCTGGGGCGGGGCAACGCCACCCACCAGGTGGGCTGGGTGATCCTCGTGCCGAAGAGCAGCGCGTCGCGGAAGTCGACTGCGGTCAGGTCGTTCTGGTGGAGCTGGGCCGAGCTGAGGTTGCACGCGGTCAGGTCTGCCTTGTTGAGCATTGCGCCCGAGAGTTCCGCGTCGGTGAAGTTGGCGCGGTTGCAGATCGCGCCCTCGAGTCGGGCGTTGAGCAGGTTGGCGCCGCGAAGATCGGCCTGGCTGAGGTTGGCCCTGCTGAGGTGAGCGCGGTCCAACTGGGCTCCGCGAAGGTTCATCCGGGAGAGGTCCGTGTCGTCGAGTCGCATCCCGGAAAGTCGGGCTCCGCCGATGGCGTGGTCGTACAACTCGCCGCCCGGTGCCGTGGCCCACTCGAACCACTCACGCCAGGCCTTCCGCTCAGTCTCCGAATAGTCCGCCCAGGTGCAAGCGCGAAGGGTCCATCGCTCGCGCCGGGGTTCCGGGAGGCGGGAGGGGTCCATGTTCTTGGCGACGGGTCTGTTGCCTGTGTCCCACATGACGATTCGTGCTCCGAGACCCCCAACATAGCGTGCCATCGCCCGGTTCTCCACCCCCGTACCATGCCGCCATGAATCCCCGTGTCCGTATCACCGAAGTCGCGGCACGCGACGGGCTCCAGAACGAGCCCGCCCTGATCCCCGCGCTCAGGAAGGTCGAGCTGCTTCGCCGTCTTGCCCTCACCGGGGCCGACGAGGTTGAGGCGACTTCGTTCGTCTCTCCGAAGTGGATCCCGCAGCTCGGCGACGCCTCGGAAGTCCTTCTCGCGGCACCCGAACTCGGCCGCATTACTCAGGTGTCGGCCCTCGTTCCGAACGAGCAGGGCATGCGGCGGCTTGTGGAGGTCAATGAGGCGGCCGTCCAGGCCACCGGGTTCCCGGTTGTGGCCAAGGCGTCGGTCTTTGCCGCGGCATCGGAGGGATTCTCCCGCAAGAACACGAACGCCTCCATCGCGGAGACGATCGAGCGGTTCAAGCCGGTTGTGGAGCTCGCGCGTGAGCACGGGCTGCAGACGCGGGGGTACATCTCCTGCGTGGTTCGTTGCCCGTTCGACGGTCCGATTGCGCCGGAGCAAGTGGCCCGCGTGGCGGCGATGCTGGTGGCGATCGGGATCGACGAGATCGATCTGGGCGACACGATCGGGGCGGCGGAGCCGGAGCAGATCGAGCCGTTGATTGCCGCGGTGGGTCCGGAGCTTCGGCCGAACGAGCGGATCTCGGGGGATGCGACGTGGCGGGGGTGCGGGGGCCTTCCGCTGACGCTGCATCTGCACGACACGTTCGGCCGAGCGCGGGAGTGTGTGCTCGCCGCGTTGGGGGCGGGGGTTCGTTCGTTTGATTCGTCGGCGGCGGGGTTGGGCGGGTGTCCGTACGCGAGCGTTCCGGGGCGGCGGGCGCCGGGGAATCTGTCGACAGAGACACTGGTGGCGACGGTGCGTGGCGCGGGCTACACGACGAACATCGACACGGAGACGCTCGGGCGTGCGGCGGCGTTCGCGGCCGAGCTGGTTGCTGGTGCGAGGAGCGAGAGCCGATGATCAGCAGCGAGCCGGACGGCAATGTCGCGATCATCCGATTGGATCGGGCGGAGAAGCGGAACGCGTTGACACCGAAGATGCTGGCGTCGCTTGCGGGCGCGTTTGATCGTGCGTCGAGCGCGGACGCGGTGGTGTTCTCGGGAGTGGGGGAGGTCTTCTGTTCCGGATTCGATCTCTCGCTGTGCCGGGATGACGATGCGGCGCTCGCGGATCTGCTCACGGGCTTGAGCCGCGCGGTGGTCTCGATGCGGACGACACCGGGGCCTGTCGTGCTCTCGGCGCACGGGGCGGCGATCGCGGGAGGGTGCGCACTGCTCGGCGGGGCCGATATCGTGGTGACCGATGAGGGCGCAAAGTTGGGGTACCCGGTGCTCAAGCTAGGCATCTCGCCCGCGGTGACCACGCCGTTTCTGCGGCTGAGTGTCGGCGATGGGGCGTGCCGCGCTCGGGTGCTGGATCCGTCCGTCATCAGTGGGCGGGATGTGTTCCGCGCGGGGCTTGTGCACGAGTGCGTGCCGACCCCGGCGGCGAGTGAGGCCCGTGCGATCGAGTTGGCGAAGCAACTTGCGGCCAAGCCCCGCGAGGCGCTCCGGTGGACGAAGGCGTGGCTGAACGAACTGGCCCCATGGCCCGCCGCGACGAGGGGGCTGGGTGTTTCGCTTTCGCTGGTGGGCGGCGAGGAAGAGCGTGAAATGTTGCCCAAGGCCTGGGCGAAGCGTGAAGGGAACAAGTCATG
>JBEIUO010000734.1:0-2036 GCA_040374335.1 Phycisphaeraceae bacterium | reverse complement strand
TCATCTTCCAGTTGCCGCCGACGAAGGGTTTGCGATCGGGCATAGTGCGACAGCATAGGTTCGGCGGATTCGTGTGGGGAGGGATGCACGGTGTTGCCGTAACTGCAACAATCGGGAATGGTCACTCTCCACCAGTCGACGGGCCAAGTGCTGCGATGTTCGCTGATGGAGACCCCGCTCGGCCCGGTGCGGGCGATTTCGGACGGGCTCGGGATCCGCTTGCTCGAGTTCGACGACAACCAACGCGTGGCGACGCAGATGCGGGCGATGCACAAGTACGACGCGCGGGAGGTTGAGCCGGGTACGGATCGGGTACTCGATCAGCTCGAGACGGAGCTCCGGCGGTACTTCGCGGGGAGTTTGCGGGAGTTCACGGTTCCGTTGGCTGCGCCGGGGACGGGGTTTCAAGAGAGCGTGTGGCGTGTTCTCCGCGCGATCCCCTACGGGCGGACCTGGTCGTATGCGCAGGTGGCGGAGGCGATCGGTCGGCCGACGGCGGTTCGGGCGGTGGCTCGGGCGAACGGGGACAACCGGGTGGCGATCATCATCCCGTGTCACCGCGTCATCGGTTCGGACGGCTCGATGACCGGGTACGGCGCGGGGATTCCGCGCAAGCAGTGGCTTCTGGCGCACGAGCGTGGAGAACCGGTCAACGGATTGTGGGCTGAGGGGACGTGAGGCTTAGGCCAGACGACGGGAGAGGTCTTCGACCCGGGGTTCCCAGTCGTCGAGCTGTTCGGCTTCTTCCCACAGGTCGCGGAGTTCAGACGACTTGTGGATCGCACCGACCGCCTTGCGAGCTGCGGCGAGGAGGTCGGCGGCGGGGGCGGGACGGCCCCGGATCCAATCGGTCAGTTCCTCGGGGAGGTCAGCGGAGGGCTTGCCATTCAGCGCGGCGACGACTTCGGCGGCGGCGAGGGCGAAGCTGCACAGGTCGGCTTCGAGGTAGTCGTCGACGGCTTCCTGGACGCGGACGAATGCCTCGGGGATGAGTTCCTCACCGATGTCGATGAGGTCTGCGGTCCAATCCAGTGCGTCGTCGTTCTCAAAGGTGCCGAAACCCCAAGCGCCCATGGTTGATTCCTTCAAAGTGGCGAGGCAAGCCCGGACTGTGGCAGGACGGGCAAAGGTCAGCGGGGGGGATGGCCACCCCGAGACAGGAGTGTAACGGGATCACCGGTGTCGCGGGATCCGGGATGTTCAGACGCGAGGCCCCGCCGCGCGAACCGCGTCGGGCATGTCGAAGGTCTTGTCGTTCTCGCGGAAGAGCTTGGCGAGTTTGGTCGCCTGAGCGTCGTACGCGGAACCATCCTTCCAGGTGTTGCGGGGCTGAAGGACCTCGGAGGGTACCCCCGGGACGGCCGCGGGCAATGGGAGACCGAAGATCGGATCGGGTTTGAAGTCTGCTTTTGCGAGGGAGCCGTCGAGAATCGCGGTGACAAACGCACGGGTGTAGGCGAGTTTGAAGCGGTTTCCGACGCCGTAAGGCCCGCCGGTCCAGCCGGTGTTGAGCAGCCAGACGTTCGTGCCGTGTTTTTTGATTTTTTCGGCCAACTGGTGGGCGTAGGTGACGGGAGGGCGGGGGAGGAAGACGCCGCCGAAGCAGGGGGAAAAGTTGGGCTGGGGCTCGGTGACCCCGGCTTCGGTGCCAGCGAGCTTGCTGGTGTAGCCGTTGATGAAGTAGTACATCGCTTGCTCGGGGGTGAGCTTGCTGACGGGGGGCATGACCCCGTAGGCGTCGGCGGTGAGGAAGATGATGTTCTTCGGGTGGCCACAGACGGAGGGGATCACCGCACCTTCGATGAAATCGACGGGATAGGTCACCCGGGTGTTCTCGGTGAACTTCGAGCTGTCGTAGTCGGGGATGCGGGTGGTGGGATCGACGACGGTGTTCTCGAGCACACTGCCGAAGCGGATGGCGTTCCAGATCTCCGGCTCGCCTTCTTTGCTCAGCTTGATGCACTTGGCGTAGCAGCCGCCCTCGAAGTTGAAGACGCCGTTGTCGGACCAGCCGTGCTCATCGTCACCGATGAGGG
>JBEIUO010000766.1:0-1834 GCA_040374335.1 Phycisphaeraceae bacterium | reverse complement strand
TCGCCAAGGCCGAGGGCCTGTACAACCAGGTGCTGGAGGAGGCGGCGAAGGATCGCAACAAGGCGTGGTTTGCGGTGACTGCGCACTATGGATTGGCAGCGATCGAAGAAAGCCGCGGCGCGACGGATAAGGCGAAGGCCCAGTACGACGAGGTCGTGGCGATTTGTGAGGGGACTTCGTTGGCAGCTCATGCGATCCTCGCGAAGGAGCGGGTGACGAAGTTGGCGGATTTGGCGACGATGCCGAAGCTGTTGAACCGCGCGGCGATTCCGGGCGCGGCGGCTCCTGCGGTGCCCCCGGTGGTTGCGCCGGCGTCGGAAGGGCCTGTTGCGCCGTTGCCGGAGAATCCTGCGGGGGGAACACCTGCTGCGCCGGCGGCGACTCCGGAGGCACCGGGAACGGCGGCACCGGGGACACCGGCCGAGCAGCCCCAGCCTGAAACTCCGAAATGACCCGCCAGAACACAGAGCACGATGAATCCCGCGAGGGCGAGGAGGGGGATGTCGCTCGCGCGGGCGGGCTGTTGCTGCCCGGGGGAAAGGTGAGCGAGGAGGCGTTGCGGCGCGCTTTGGACGAGGCGCGCGACGCACGAGGGGAGAGCGGCGAGGAGGGGGAGGACGATCCGGAACTTCGGCGGGTGACGTTCGTGCTGAACCGCGACCTGCAGAAGCGGCTGGACCGGTACCTGGTGGATCGGATCGGGTTCATGAGCCGGACGCAGCTTCAGCGGCTGATCGACGAGGGTGGCGTACTGGTGAACGGCCGGGTGCCGAAGGCGTCCACGGTGTTGCGTTCGAACGACACGGTGGAGGTGGTGATTCCGCCACCGCCGCCGAAGAACATCCAGCCGGAGGACATTCCGCTGGCGGTGATGTACGAAGACGAGCAGATCATCGTGATCAACAAGCAGCCGGACATCATCGTGCACCCGGCGAGGACGCACCTGAAGGGGACGATGCTGAGCGCGTTGGCGTATCACTTCAAGCACAAGTCGGCGCTGGGCGGGGATCTCTCGAAGGTGGGGGATGAGTTTGCGAGGCCCGGGGTTGTGCACCGACTCGACCGGCATACGTCGGGGTGCATCGTCTTTGCGAAGCAGGACGAGGCGCACTGGAAGCTGGGGCATCAGTTCGAGCATCGGCGTGTGGACAAGCGGTATCTCGCGGTGATCCACGGGTGGTACTCGCCGGATGTCGAGGTCGTCGAGTATCCGATCGGGCCGCATCCCTCGCGGGAGAAGGGGTATCGCGAGAAGTACGTCGTGCGGCACGATGAACTCGGGAAGCACGCGGTGACGATCGTGCGTGTGCGCGAGCGGTATCGGATCCCCGAAGGGATTTCGGCGCGGGTTGATTCCGCGCCTGGCGGCGCGGGTGCGTACTCGTTGGTGGAGCTGGAGCTCAAGACCGGGCGGACGCATCAGATTCGGGTTCACCTGTCGCACCTGGGGTACCCGATCGTGGGCGACGACATGTACGGCGGTAAGGCCTTCACCGATGAAACGGGACGCGAGGTGATTGCAAGGCAGTCCCTGCACGCGTGTACGCTCGGTATTCGGCATCCCGTCAGCGATAAGCCCTTGGAGTTCACGGCGCCGCTGCGGGGCGATATCGCGGGGCTTGTGCAGACCCTGCGTCGGCTGAGCGCGGCAGTCGATCGGCCGGAAGCGCCGGGGGCGACGGTCGATCTTGCGAAAGCGGTGGGGGAGTAAGTTCACGGCGGACCTTCCTCGGACTCCGGCGCGTCTTCTGCGTCTGAGAGAAGATCGTCGCCCGCGGGCTCTGAGTCGTCGCGGGATGCTTCCGAGGCGCGGTCGCGGAACTCAGCTTCGAGC
>JBEIUO010000154.1:0-6270 GCA_040374335.1 Phycisphaeraceae bacterium | reverse complement strand
GTAAAGTCTGTGCGGGCGTGTCCGATAATGAAGCGACTCCGCCGCTCCAAAGCCCGCATGCATGCGAACGAGCACCGATCGGGATTGTCCTCTTTCCCGTCGGGGTTAACCTAGCCGCAGAGAGAGAAACCCCGGCGGGCCTTTGTGGCGCCGCGTGACGCGTCCGCTCGCCCGGGTTGGAGAGAGCAAGGAGACAGACATAAAGTTCGTTCTTGGCGGCCTTGTGGCCGCGGCGTTGTGTGCATCGGCTTCCGGCGCGGTGATCGCCTCGGGCGTGTACCAGCTCCACAACCACCCCGACGGCAACGCCCTGCCCCCGGCCTACGGCCTGCGGCTCGATGAGCTGTACAACGCCACCAGCAGCCACGACATCTACACGTTCGACTTCAGCGCCATGGCCAGCAACGTGCAGATGACCGTCACCCCGACCACCATCCACATCTTCGGCCAGTCTTACGGCGGCCCTGACATCGGCGGCGGCTACGCCGCGGACATCGACGCTGGCGTGTACACCTTCGATTTCGTCGACAACATCGGCGTGCAGCCGGTGGCCGGCGACGACGACATCTACGTCCTCGCCGACATGCAGAACACGGGTTGGATCTCGACGCCCCGCGGCGACACGATCGCCCTGGTCGACAAGTCCGACGGCAACTACTCGTTCCGCCTCGGTGACGAGAACAACGACGCCGGCCACCGCGGCTTCAACGGCATCTCGGGCTGGGGCTGGCTGAACCACGGCGGCCGCCCGCACGTCGCCGCCAGCGACTGGCTCTTCACGGCCGAACTCGTCCCCGCCCCCTCGGCGATGGGCCTCCTCGCCCTCGCGGGCGTCGCGGCGGGTCGTCGTCGTCGCTAAGTGAGACGCCCTCCAGTTTGGTTGAGTGAACGGCCCCGATCACGGGGCCGTTTTCTTTCGCCTCTCGGCCGCCTTTGCGATGGGCGAGGTCTTCACCGCGTGTCCCCCCGCCGCCCACCCCCCGGGCGGCGGTTTCCATTCCTCCTTCTCTCTTCGCAAGCCCCGACACCCACCCTGCCGATCTATACTCCTCCGAGGTCAGAGGTCATCCGCCGCCGCGGCAGGGACGCCGCGAACTACGCACAGAAGGATCGTCGCATGGATACGTTCGTCATCGAGGGCGGCCGCCGCCTGTACGGCCGGGTTCGCATCAACGGCAGCAAGAACGCCGCGCTCCCCATGTTGGCCGTCCCGCTCCTGACGGACGCGCCCGTCACCCTCCGCGACGTCCCCGATCTCGCCGACATTCGAAACATGGTCCGCCTCCTCGGCCAGCTCGGCTGCGCCCGCACCAACGAGGCCGACAACGCCAAGGGCGTCTGCGCCTTCCAAGTCACCGACCCCACCCAGTCCCACGCCCGCTACGACATCGTCCGCACCATGCGGGCCAGCATCTGCACCCTCGGGCCCATGCTCGCCAAGCGCGGCGAGGCCCGCGTCTCCCTCCCCGGCGGCTGCGCCATCGGAGAACGCCCCGTCGACCTCCACCTCCGCGGGCTCGCGGCCCTCGGAGCCAAGATCACCCTCGACGGCGGCGACATCATCGCCAAGGCCCCCGAGGGTGGCCTCGTCGGTTCCACCATCTTCCTCGGCGGCACCTTCGGCTCCACCGTGCTGGGGACGGCCAACGTGATGTCCGCCGCCACCCTCGCGCGAGGCACCACGATCATCGAGAGCGCCGCGTGCGAACCGGAAATCGTCGACCTGGCCAACCTCCTCATCGAGATGGGGGCCAAAATCAAGGGCGCAGGTTCCCCCCGGATCATCATCGAGGGCGTTCGCGAACTCGGCGGCGCTGACTACACCGTCATGGCCGACCGCATCGAGGCCGGTACGTTCATGATGGCCGCGGCGATCACCAACGGCGACCTGACGCTCGAGGACTGCCCGGTGGACGCGCTGCTGGCGCCGATCTACTTCCTGAATGCCGCGGGCGTGCACGTGCAGCCCATCGAGAGCCTGCACACGGCGATCGCCGGGACGCCCCGTCCCCGCTCGTCGACGCTGACCGTCACCAACGGCGCCGGCCCGACCACCACGGGGGACGACCCCATGCGGCGGACCGTGCGGGTGACGTGCGACCGCGTGCTGCGTCCAGTCGAGATCACGACCCAGCCGCACCCGGGCTTCCCGACGGACCTTCAGGCCCAGTTGATGTCCCTTCTGTGCCTCGCCGACGGCAACTCCGTGATCACCGAACGCATCTTCCCGGATCGCTTCCTGCACGTCGCCGAGCTCTCCCGCATGGGAGCGAAGTTGATGCGACAGGGGTCCACCGTGATTATCTCCGGCGTCCGCAAACTCGTGGGCGCGCCCGTCATGGCCAGCGACCTCCGCGCCTCGGCCGGTCTCATCCTCGCCGGCATGGCCGCCGAGGGCACCACCGTCGTGAACCGCGTCTATCACCTTGACCGCGGCTACGAGCGCATGGAGGACCGTCTGCGCATGCTGGGAGCGAGTATCCGGCGCGTCGACGAGAAAGAACTCTCCCCGAGCGAAGCCGCCTGTGCCTCCTGACCGACGTTGACCCTGCCATGAGCCTGATCGCCCGACTCCGAGCCAACAAGTACGCGGCCGCTATCGCCGAGCGCGAGGCCGCCTACGCCCGGGAACCTTCCGCGGACGAGCGGCACGCCTGGCAGCTCGCCGAGCTCAACAAGACCTGGGCCGTCACGATCGCACGGGTTCCGTACTGGGCCGCGCTCGTCAACGCCGGCACCCTGCCGCGGTCGTTCGAGTCCCTGCGCCAGTTCACGCAGGTCGTCCCCGCGACGACCAAGCGGATGGTCCAGACCCAGATCAACGACCTCTGCGACCCCACGCTCCCGACCGACATGAAGCTCACCACCGGCGGCTCCACCGGCGAGCCGACCACGGTCCCCGCGTCGCAGGCCGACTCGGAATGGTCGGTCCCCGACCGCTGGCTCGGCCGCAAGTGGTGGGGGATCACCCCGCACGACCGCCTCTTCATGATCTGGGGCCACAGCCACCTGCTGGGCACCGGTTTCAAGGCCAAGCTCAAGGGCCAGATGCGAGTCCTGAAGGACCATCTGCTCGGTTACCACCGGTTCTCCGCCTACCAGCTCGACCCCGCGAAACTCCGCGAAGCCGCGGACACCCTCATCGCCTGGAAGCCAAAGTACATCATCGCCTACAGCAGCGCGCTCGACTACTTCGCCCGCGTGAACGCCGATCGCGCCGCCGACTTCGCCAAGCTCAAGATCGCGGGCGCATTCGGTACCGGTGAGTCCTACCCCTTCGCCGACAGCGCGGCGGTGATCTCCAAAACCCTCGGTTGCCCCGCCGGCATGGAGTACGGCTCCATCGAGACCAGCGTCATGGGGTACTCGCAGCCCGTGATGGGCGACCTCGGCCACTTCCGGTTCTTCTGGCGCAGCTACATCTTCGAACTCGGAGAGCCCGGGCCCGGAGGCGGTCGCATGATGCGGATCACCAGCCTCCGCCCCCGCAAGTGGCCCCTCGTGCGATTCGAAATCGGCGACGAGGTCTTCCCCTTCGCCGAAGACTACGGCACCAGCGTCGCCCGCGTGCAGCGCATCATCGGTAAGTCCCTCGCCTTCGTCACGATGAACGACGGCACCGTCGTGCACTCCGTTACCTTCGAGCACGCGGTCCGAAACTGCAAGGGCGTCCTCCGGTTCCAGGTCGTCGACGGCAAGGACCGTCGAACCCTGAAGATCGTCGCGCCCGGCGTCGACCAGGCCGCGGTGACCGCGCAAGTGCGCGAGGTGATGCGCCGCATCCACCCGAGCCTCGAGGCCTCGACCATCGAGTTCGTCGACCAGCTCATCCAGACCCGCGCGGGCAAGACCCCGTTGGTCGTCTTTGAAGACGGGTACAAGCCCCCCGGCGCGGCGGCCGGTCGCGACCCCGTCGCGGGCTGAGCGACAACTGGTCTTCGTTTGCCTCTTTCTGCCAACAAGCGGCGGAACATCTTCGCCATGTTCAAGCTTGAGTTGTTCGCCCTCCGCGCGTCCATACTCTGGCGGGAGCGTACGTGAATCCAGGCGGACCGCCGCAAACAACCTCCCGAGGCTCCTCACGCACACCCGTCGCTACGTCGAGGCCCGGCCGGTGTACGCATGCCTGATCGCCGGGGTCGAGCGGATCACGCGGTCCATCCCATCACAACACCCCGAACATCGGCCTCAGCCCCGTCCACACGGAGTTGCTCGTCGGCAAGGTTCAGTGTTGCTCCGACGCACCCGGCGCCGGTGAGTTCGCCCCTCCCGTGAACCGCTCGCTCAGACCCTGCACCACGACATAGAACATCGGTACGAAGAAGACCGCCAGCACCGTCGCCGCGATCATCCCGCCGAGCACACCGGTACCGATCGAGTGCCGCCCCGCCGCGCCCGCACCGGTCGAGATCACCAACGGCACAACGCCCAGGATGAACGCGAGCGACGTCATCAGGATCGGCCGGAACCGGAGCCGCGCCGCCTCGATCGCCGCTTCTTTCACCGACTTACCCTGCTTGCGGAGCACCACGCAGAACTCCACGATGAGAATGGCGTTCTTCGCGGCAAGCCCAACCAAGGTCAGCAGCCCGATCTGGAAGAAGATGTCGTTCTCGATGCCTCTGATGTTCACCGCCAGGAACGCGCCGAAGATACCCAGCGGAACGGCCAGCAGAACGGCGACGGGCAGGGCCCACGCCTCGTACTGCGCCGCGAGCACAAGGAAGACGACAACCAGCCCAAACAACATGACCATCGGGGCCTGGTTGCCGGCCTTGATCTCCTGGTAAGACTGTCCCGACCAGTCGTACCCGTAGCCGCTGGGGAGTTCTGTTGCCGCGAGTTCACGGAGGATCTTCATCGCGTCGCCCGTGCTGTAGCCCGGCGTTGGCGAGCCCGTGATCTGCACGGAGGGGAACCCGCTGAACCTGCTCACGAGGTTGGGCCCGGTCCTGAGCTGCACGTTGATCAGACCGGCGAGAGGGATCATCTCCCCGCGCTGGCTTCGCACGTAGATCCGCCCGATGTCGTCGGGAGTCTTCCTGAACTCCGGCTCGGCCTGGAGTTGCACCCGCCACACGCGACCGAACCTGTCGAAGTCGTTCACGTACAGCGAGCCGAGGGTTGCCTGCATGGCCGTGAACACTTCGTTGATCGGAACGCCCAGCGCCTTCGCGCGGTCGCGATCCAGGTCCACGAAGAACTGCGGCGTCGAAATCCGCAGCGTCGAGTTCACCCCCGTCATCTCCGGGCGCGCACGCAGTTTCGCGACAAAGCGATCCGCCACCGCGCCCAGCGAGGCGATGTCGCCCGTGCCCTTGGCCTGCAGTTGGAACTCAAACCCCGACCGCGCCCCCATGCCCTGGATCGAGGGCGGATTCACGGTGATCACCATCGCGTCCTTCTTGCCGCCGAACCGCTGCCACGCCTGACCGATCACCGCCTTGGCGTGCATGCCCGGCCCCTCACGCTCGCTCCACGGCTTCAGGGGCACAAAGAGCGTCGCCGCGTTCGTCGCGTTCACGCCACCGCCGAAGATATCAAGCCCGCCGAGAACGATGGTGTTCTGAACCGCGGGGTGGTTCGTGAACCACGCCTCGACTTCCTTTACCGCGCGGTCCGTTCGCTCCACGGACGCGCCGTCGGGCAGCATCACCGCGCACAGCACGTACCCCTGATCCTCATCCGGGATAAAGCCCGTGGGCGTCTTCTGCATCAAGTGCCACGTCCCGTACAGCAGGGCCCCGAAGACGGCCACCGACACCGCGGCGAGCCGGATGACCCCGCGCACCGCGCCCGTGTACCCGGCGGTCAGCTTGTCAAACGCCGAGTTGAACCACCGGAAGAGCACGAACTTCGGGCCGTGCGAGGGCTTCAGCAGCAGGCGGCACAGCGCCGGGCTGAGCGTGAGGGCCACGATCCCCGAAATCGCCACCGACACCGCGATCGTCACCGCGAACTGCTGGTACAGCTTGCCCGTCAATCCCCCCAGGAACGCAACGGGGAGAAAGACCGCAGACAGCACGAGCACGATCGCGATGACGGGCCCCGTCACCTCGGCCATCGCCTTGATCGTCGCCTCCCGCACCGGCAGCTTCTCGTCGTGCATGATCCGTTCGACGTTCTCTACCACCACGATCGCGTCGTCCACCACGATGCCGATGGCCAGCACCATGCCGAAGAGGGTGAGCGTGTTGATCGAAAAGCCCAGCGCCTGCGAAGCCTGGCAGATCTCCGCTGTTGCTGTCGCTTCTAAATATGAATCCTTCT
>JBEIUO010000123.1:0-6736 GCA_040374335.1 Phycisphaeraceae bacterium | reverse complement strand
GCGCGGACCCATGGTCTGTGCTCACGGGTACGCCGCGGATTCTCTCGGTTGACCTCGAGCACCCGCATGTTCGGATCAGCCAGTCGCTCAAGGACGGGAGCGTAAACGTCGCTTCGCTGCGTTCGTCCGGTCGCGCGTCGGGCGGCGCATCGGGAGCACCGTCGTCGCCCTCATCGCTCCCGCGGATCACGCTGACGAACGGGGTGATCGAGCTGGGAGAGCACGATGTAAGCGATGCGCCGAGCGGATATCGCGGGCTCAAGGAACTTGCGGTCGCCGGTCTGGTCGAAGAGCGAGCGGGCGCAACGGGTGAAAGCGTCATCAGCTTCCGTGAGGTTGACGCCTCCGGAAACGCCACCGGGCTTCTCGACATCCAGGGGACCGTAAGCGCAAAGGCGATCGCCCTGACCGTCGGCGATCTGGACTTGGCGAAGGTTTCGCCCGCCTCGCTCCCGACGCCGTTTCGCGAGGGCGTGTCGCGGCTGTCGATGATCGGAAAGATCACGGGCACCGAGTTCCGCTACGGTTTCGATGGCGTCTTCAGCGCGGGGGCAAACCTGGTCGACATCGGCCTCACGCTTCCCGTCGACGCGCAGCCCGCGGAAGATGAGGACGGCAACCACCGCCCGATGGAGCCCGGGTTCGAGAACCGCCGTCTGCGGGTGCAAGGCGTCAGCGGACGGGTGACGCTGGACCGCGGGATCTGGTCCGGAAGCCTCGCAGGCAAGGCCGAGGAGATGCCCTGCGATCTCGCGTTCGAGTGGAAGGGCGCGGGTGCGGATTCACCCTTCATCATCACGCTGAAGATCAAGCCCTTCGAGCTCGAGAAGAAGCCCGCGCTCATCAAGTTCGCACCGCCCGTCGCGCAGCTTCGCTTCTCGCAGTTTGGAGATCCCACAGGCTTGATCTCCGGGGAGATCCGCATCACGCGCGACGCGCCCGGCCCCGATGGCCCCGCTGAGCTCCACACCGCCGGCGAGATCGACATCACCGGCGGCAGCGCCGCGTTCCACAAGTTTCCCTATCGCTTTAACGAACTCCGCGGCCGCGTGACCTTCGACCCCAAAGGCATCACGATCGTCGGACTCGATGGCAAAGCCCCGAGCGGCGCGGTGATCCACGCCGAGGGAACCCTCGTCCCGCCGAACAACCCCGTCGCCAACATCCGCGTGGGCGTCAAAGGCCTCCCCACCGACGAGACGCTCTCCGCCGCGATGCGCACCCGCGGCAGGATTCTCGACGAGCTCTTCAGCAAAGAGAACCACGAGCGCTTGCTCGCGACCGGACTCATCCGAGCGCCCGGCACGCAGGGTTCTGCCCCGGAGTTTGCGCTCGGAGGAACCGCCTCCGTTGACGTCGAAGTCACTCGCTTTCCACTCGCAGACGGCGAAGGTGATTGGCACGATACTGTTACCGTCAACTTCCCTCGCGTTGGAATCCTCCCCGACGATTTCCCCTTCCCGCTCATCGGGACCGACATCACGCTCGTGAAGAAGGACTACGACGCCGTCATCTCCGGCGGTCAGTACACCGGATTGCACGGCGGCACCGCCGAGATCACCGCACAAGCCGATCTCCTCCGCGTCGATGATCCCTCCGCCGAGTTCATCCCAGAGGTCTCCGTCCAGACCAACTCGCTCCCGCTGGAGGAACTTCTCCTCCAAGCTCTGCCCCCGGGACGCGAAGCCCTTGGTGACGGCCGCACCATCCCGGACATCGTCCGTTCCCTCGGCCTGCGCGGAAAGCTGACAGGAACCGTCAAAGTCGGTATGAGCCCGCAAGGCAAAACCCTTTACGACGTCAGACTCGCGATGCGAGGGATCGAAGCCGCGCCGAAGTTCGACGGCCCGGAAGGCGCCATGCTCGGCGACGTCACCGGGACACTCGCGGTCAACGAGCGACTCCTGGAAACAAAGTTCCGCGCGGACGTGCTCAAGACCCACGCGGGCGATAGTGCGTTCCCCATCACGCCCGCCGGTTCGATGGAACTCGAGACCCGCTTCGACTTCACCCGACCAGACGCCCCCAGCAAGCTCAAGGTCATCTTCAGCGGAACGCGGCTGGACCTCTCCGCGCCGCTCGAAGGCATTGTCCGCCGAGTCTCCGAAGAGGGCGCAACGGCCATCGCCGAGGGACGCGCGGACCACTCCCCCACCGGCGTTTCCGACCTCCGCGTCGAGCTCGCCCGTGAGGGGAGCGGGCAGATCCAGATGACCGCCTCGGCTACGGCCGCCACCGCCGACTTCCAGCTTCTGGGCACGCGCGTCGGAGTCACCGAGTCGCTCGGGCGTGCGATGCTCGTCCGCGAAGGCGACACCCCAACCCGCTACGAGTTCGACGGATTCGACGGGGCGATCTCAACCGTCTCTGGAACCGAACGCACCAGCGTCGGACGCTGGCGCCTCGAAGGCCCCATCATCCCGGATGCAAAGGCCGATCGCCCCCTCAAAGTACACGCGACGGGCGCTCGATTCGAGTCGCCCCTGCTCCTCGCCGTGTGCGACAAAGCTTCGCCCCGCACCGCCGCCCTGCTCCGCGAGTTCCAGGCCGCGGGTAGCTTCGATGTCGATCTCCTCGCGGCACCAGATGGGCCCAGCGGGGTGCTGCTGCCAACGAGCGCGGCGGTCACGGTGAGCGGGGGCCGCGCGAACTTCACCTCCGCCGCTGGCAGCGTCGAGTTCGCCGGCGACGCCGCGGAGCTCAAGGACCTCCGCCTGAACGCTGACGGCTGGTCTGTTGGCCTTCGCGGCCGCGTGGTCTCGAACCCCGACGGCTCGACCCTTCGCGACGTCCGACTGGATCTCGACGCCGACTCGCTCCGCCCGGAGCTTCGGGGCTGCCTGCCGCAAGGGCTGCGTGAATCTCTGACCGACCTCAAAGGCGAGGTCAAGGGCGCGATCTCGATCAAGGACGCTCCGCTCGAGTGGATCACGTCTGCCCAAGGTATCGACACCATCACGACAACGAACTCGATCCGGATTGCGGGGGCGGAGGCTGACGTCGGCGCCGATGTGAAGGAGTTTTCCGGCACCATCGGCGTCAACTTCAACCGCGTGGGAGAAGCCCAACCCCGGTACGACCTCACGGTCAACGCCGAGACCGCCCACGTTTCCGGGCTCCGCGTCACCGAGGGACTCGCGACCATCAGAACGAGCGACGCCCCCGATGCCCCCAACGGCGTCACCCTCGCAGAGTTTGGCGGACGCTCCCATGGCGGACGCGTTTCCGGCAACGCCACACTCGGCGCCAAGGACCATGCCCAGCGGCGTCGATTCGAAGCCAACCTCCAACTCGCGGACCTTCGATTCGCCTCCGTGCTCACCGATTTCCGCGAACTCTCCGGTGAACAACCCCCGAAGGACGAAGATCCAGCCGCCGCTCGCGGCATGCTCGACGCAAACGTCACCCTTTCCGGTTACTCCGGTGACATCTCCAGCCGCCGAGGCCGCGGGACCGTCACCGTCGGCGGAGGCCCGGTGCTCAAGATGCCGCTGGTCGTCGCCCTCGTCCGAGTGAGCAACCTCCAACTGCCCATCGGAGAGAGCGTGAACTACGGCGCGGTCGAGTTCTTCCTCGAAGGACAGACCGTCAACGTTGAGCAGTTCGCCGTCGAGTCGCCAAGCGTCGGCCTGTACGGATTCGGCACCGCGACTTGGCCAGAGATGGCCCTCGACATGCGATTCCGATCCCGCTCCCGCGCCCGCGTCCCGATCATCAGCGACGCGATCGAGGCCCTTCGCGGGGCAATCGTGCAGGGCGTCATCACCGGAACCGCCGCCAAACCAGAAGTCAGCGTGAGCACCTTCGCCGGCACCACCCGGTTCATCGGCCGTCTGCTCGGCCGCGACCCGACCGAGCAGGAACGCCGCCTGGAGCAGATCGAGAAGACCAGAAACGATGCCCGGCTGCGAGAACGCGACCGCGACGCACAGATCGAAAGCCGCTGAACGAGCCTGAACCGCCCGCGTCCGTCTAGAATCCCGGCTCAGAAAGCAGGAACAAAGCATGGCACTCAACAACGACAACAGAGACCTCAAGCAGGAAGCCGCGGATTTCGCGGCAGCAGAAGCCGCCGGTGGACCCGTCAGCCCAAAGGCGACCCGCGCCGACGATCCTGACATCACCGCGCAGCTCGACAGGCTCGTCGAAGCCGTCGGCGGCAAGGGCGGCACCTTTGAGTCCCGCCTCGTCCGCGATCTCATGCAGACCGCGCTCAAGCTCATCCCCGACGGCCGCGACACGGGCGAGCTTAAGTTGATCACCAACTCCGTGAAGGAACTCCGCTACGCCTACCGCGTCTTCGGCAAGTACCGCGACCCGCACAAGGTCACAATCTTCGGCTCGGCACGCACGCCCGAAACGCACCCCGACTACCACGCCTGTGTGGATTTCAGCCGCCTCATGGCCGCGGCTGGCTGGATGATCATCACCGGCGCGGGCATGGGGATCATGCGGGCCGGCCACGTCGGACCCGGTCGCGCCTCGAGTTTCGGCGTCGCGATCCGCCTGCCGTTTGAGACAAACGCGAACGAGGTCATCGACGGCGACGAGAAGCTGATCCGTTTCCGCTACTTCTTCACCCGCAAGCTCATCTTCATCAGCCAAGCGGAGGCTGTTGCGCTCTTCCCGGGCGGGTTCGGAACCCTCGACGAGGCGTACGAGGCCCTGACTCTGGTTCAGACCGGCAAGTCCACGCCGGTCCCGATCGTCGCGCTCGAGGGTGCGGGTGGCGACTACTGGTCCTCCTGGGACCAGTGGGTCCGCACACAACTCCTCGCTCGGGGATGGGTCAGCGAAGAAGACCCCAGCATCTACCACATGGCCAAGGACCCCGTCGACGCGATGTCCTACATCGTGAAGTTCTACCGCAACTACCACTCGTCCCGCTACGTCGGCGACGACTTCGTGATCCGTCTCCGCCACGCCCTCCGAGCCGAAGATGTCGCAACCCTTGAGTCCGAGTTCAAGGTGCTCTGCAAGTCCGGCGGCTTCACGCTCCGCGGTCCCTTGGACGGCGAAGACGATCACCACGGCCTTCCGCGCCTCGTCTTCCAGCACACCCGCCACAAGTTCGGCCTCCTCCACCGCCTCATCCGCAGGATCAACGACTTCGACCCCGCTCCCACCCGCGCCTGATGAACCACCAAACGGCCATGTCCGCACGCATCCCCGCATTCCTGCTCGCGTTCACGATCGTGGCCACGCTCGCGGGGTGCGGCTCGTTTCCCGAGACCCCGACGGACGAGACCCGAGCGCCAGCGGATGCGCCCGCGGCGTTCAAGGGCCTGCGGCTCTCGAGCTGGACGCTCGATGACCGAACCGCAACGACCGGCAAGGGACCAACATCCGCCGAACTCGCGTTCGCACGCATCGAGTCGCACGCGCAGCGACCCGTACCGCTTGGTGCAGGAGTCGTTGACGCCTGGCGGCGCGAGGGTGTGAGAATCGTCGCGATCCCGAGGTCTGAGGCAGACGCGCTCCGCGCAGAGCTCAAGCTCGCCGGCCCGCTTCAGCAACAGTTCTTCGGCGAGGTCCTGCGTTGGACCACCGTTCACGCGGGCGCGGAGTCGGAGTTCGCCCTGCTGCTCGACCAACCCGGAGGCTCTCTTCGCCTCAATGCCGGCGAGCTTCGTCTGCTCGCTCGCGCCTTCGTCATTCCCGGCGCTCCCACCGACGACGGCGGAGTTCACGCCGCGATGCGGCTCGACCTCGCAGTCCAGCACTTCGACCCCACGATCGTCCGTCCTGATTCTGTGGATCTCAGCGCGACCAGACGCCCCAACATCGAAGAGCAGGGCACGATCCTCCGATCGCTGAGCACCAGCGCGGTGCTGGACGGGACGGACGTGCTGGTCATCCTCACCCAGCCACGCGAGGCGGAGGAACTCCCCGAGCCAAGCGAGACGCAAGGCCCGCTTCCCGCGCCCCTTCCGCGGGTCGGCGACGCGCTCCTCACAGACTACTCAAGCCTGCCAAAGCCCCACGTCCGCACGATCCTCATGCTCGACCCCATCGTGCCGAGCAGGTACGAGCTGCCCGCGTTCTAGGGCCTGCCGCCGCCCGCACCGCAGGTGCAGGCGGATCCCCACTCCCCCCAGACCGGCCTTGCTCCACTTCGACCAATGCCCCTCGCCTCCGCACGCCGATGACGGTCCCGGCGTGGTATTGAAGGAGGCGGATCACACGCATGCTGAGGGTTCCGATTGTTCATGCACGACCTGGCATGGTGCTCTCCATGCCCATCCATCACCCCGCGTGCCCCGCGGTCGCGCTGCTCCGCCCGGGCGCAGAGATCGATGCCGCGTCGCTCCGACGCCTGCGCGAGATCGGGGTCCCCGAACTCTGGATCCGCTACCCGGCGCTCGATGAGCTCGCCGAAGTCGTGCATCCCGAGGTGCAAGGCTCCTGCCGCGATCTCGTCGGCATCATCGGCACCGCGATCGACGAAGTCGTCCTGCGTTCGCACGCGCGGCTCGATTACCCGTCGTACAAGCGCGGGGTCGTCGGTCTACTCGAGCAACTCAGCGAACACCCCAAGGCCGCGCTGTACCTGGGCGAGATGGTCGGCCCTCAGCGGCCCGCGCTCCGGCACGCCGCAAACGTGTGCATGCTCAGCATCCTCATGGGCCTCAAGCTCGAGTTCTACCTGATCCGCGAACGTTCGCGGCTTTCAGGCAGTTCGGCGAAGGAGATCTCCGGCCTGGGTGTCGGTGCCATGCTGCACGATGTCGGCATG
>JBEIUO010000392.1:0-3717 GCA_040374335.1 Phycisphaeraceae bacterium | reverse complement strand
GCATCTTCCGCGTGTGCACGTCCACCGCCATCGCGGGCACGGTATTCGCAATGCACAACCCGTCCGCGCCCGGGCGCGAGTTCGGCCCGCCCGGCTGCGACCCCGCGGGCTCGATCGCCGCCTTCGCCACGGCAACGATCCCCGGCACGCCCATCACCACCGGGCTCAGCTTGATGAACAGCCTCGCTCGCTTCACCGCCGCGCGCAGTTCCTTCACCAGTTCCGCGAGCATCACGCAGTCGCTCCCGAACTCCGTGCCGTGGTGCACGTTCGGGCAACTCACGTTGATCTCGACCGCTGGGAACCCCGCACCATCCATCGCCGCGGCGACCTTCACGTACCCGTCGATGCTGAACTCGGAAACCGACCCGATCACCGTCGTGGGAACGTCCTTCACCCGCGGCGCGTAGTCGCGCATGAACGCGTCGAGCCCGACGTTCGCGAGCCCGATCGCGTTGATCATCCCGTGGTCCGTCGGGATGATCCGCCACGTCGCGTTCCCGTCCCGCGGTGCCACCGTGATCGACTTGGTCACCAACGCCCCCAGACGCGACATGTCCATCACGTCCGACATCTCGTCCAGCGTGCCAGCGGTCCCCGCGGCGAGGAGAACCGGGTTCTTCAGTTGCAGACCGGCAAGGTTCGTGGCAAGGCTCAATGGCGGCTCCGTTTCCGGACGCCATCGTAACCCCGTCCCGGAGTGGAACACATCCTCCGCCCGGGCGTCCTACAAATCACCATGCGAACCCCCATCGCTCTGACGCTGCTCGCCCTCATCGCCTCCCACGCCGCCGGACAGGTACTGGTCCAGCCCCCAGCCCAGCCGACCGCCCCGAAGCCGGAGATTGTGATCAACGGTCAGCCAAAGGACGTGAAGTCCGCAATGACCCCCGAGCAACAGAAAGAACTCGCCGACCTCAAGGCCTGGTTTCTGAACTACCACACCGCCCCCGAGGCTGCCAAAGTAGGCAAGGCGCTTCAGGACCTCGCCCGACTGGGTGAGATGAACAACGGCAGCCGGGGCTGGCCCTCCGCCGCGATCATCGCCGCGCTGCTCCGCACGCACCCGGATCAGACCGCCGAATGGTGCAAGCTCTTCGAGGTCGCGGCCGAGCCATCTCGCTACTGGTTTTTCACCGGCGTCTGGTTCGCCGACACCGAACCCGCCAAGAAGGTGCTCGCGGACCTCGCCGCCCTTCCCGAAGGCAACGCCCGCAAGCTCTCCTACCCATACCTCAAGCAGCCCGCGGGCAACCTGCTGACCCGTCGAATCCGCGGCCCACAGCAGATCGAAATGCTCGTCAACACGTACGCCATCACCGGCAACACCGAGTACCTCGCCAAACTCCTCGAAGGCCTCGGCGACCCCCCCACCGACGACCCCAAGATCACCGAGAAGGGCCGCGCCCGCCTGCAGCGCATCATCCCCGCCGTTCAGGTTGAACTCGCCCGCGGGTGCCGGCGGGATGCCTCGATCAAAGACTTCTGCGCCGCTCAGGTCGCCCAGCAGCAGCCGCCCATCGCAGGCCGCATCGAAGAAGTCCTCATAATGGCCGAGGGAACCGAGCCGATCCCCGACGCCCCCACCATTGCCGACTGAGGCCCCGGGGCCCCCGCCGGGAAACGCCTTCTCACCCGTTCTCGTACAACTCCGCCGCGGGGCCCCACCCCGCGTGACCTACCCTTGACCCGTCCGCCCCGCACCGGCGGATCCGCATGTTCTCCATCGAAAGGCCGCTCATGCCCATCGCCAGAAATGCCGCACTCCTCGCACTCGCCGCGGCGATCAGCCTCGGCTCTCCCGCGCTCGCGCAGGATGCCGCCACGGCTCCCGTCGCCGCAGTCTCGGGCCGGCCGCTCTCCGTGCCGACTCCCACCGAGGACCTGGTCCCGAGCGTGAACCTCTACCGCCAGCACATCTTCACCCTCGCCAACCCCTTCATGGAAGGCCGCGAGCCCAGCACCCTCGGCAACCGCACCGCAGCGAACTACGTGCAGTTCCACCTCAACCGCCTCGGCCTCAAGCCCGCGTTCAAGGACGAGGGAACAGGCGAACCAAGCTGGCGTCAGCCCTTCGCCGTTCGCGGCAAGGACACGCGCACCCTCGGATCCCAGGCCGTACTCGCTGGCGGAACCGCGCTCGAGGCGGGCAAGGACTTCCAGACGATCGGATACTCCGCCGATGGCACCGTTGAAGGCTCTTTGGCCTTCGTGGGATACTCCATCCGCCGCGGGCAGGACGGCTACAGCTCCTATCCCGAAGAGACCGACCTCACCGGCAGGATCGCGGTCGTGCTTCGGTTCGAACCGCTGAAGGAAGACGGCACGAGCAAGTGGGTGGATGAGGGCTGGTCGCCCCGCGCCTCGCTCGACACCAAGCTCCGCGCCGCGCAGACGCGCAAAGCCGCGGGCATCATTCTGGTCAATCCCCCCGGCGCGCAGGACGAGAGAATCAACGAACTCGGCGGCCTCGAGATGGGCACCGAGCCGCTGAAGATCCCCGTGGTGATGATGAGCATGGACGCGGCGGACAAACTCGTTCGCGCCGCCGATACCGACGGCCGTTCGCTCCTGGACCTCCGCAAGCTCGCCGACGAGAAGGGCGGCGTGATCGACCTCCCGAAGGCCACCGCCAAGCTCGAGGTCAAGATGGACCGCATCCCGCTGATGACCGACAACATCGGCGCGATCCTCCCGGGCGTCGGCCCGCTCGCCGAAGAGTACATCGTCATCGGTGCCCACTACGACCACGTCGGCTTCGGCAACTTCGGTTCCCTCTCCAACTCCGCCGGCGTGCTCCACCCCGGCGCGGACGACAACGCCTCCGGCACCTCTGCACTCCTCGTCAGCGCACAGATGCTGACCGACGCCTTCAAGAACGCCCCCGCCGATCAACCCCGCCGCTCCATTCTCTTCCTCGCGTTCGGTGCCGAAGAGAGCGGCCTCGAGGGCTCGGCCTTCTACGCCGGTCACCCGATCGTCCCCGCCGAGAAGCACTACCTGATGCTCAACATGGACATGGTCGGCCGCCTCCGCGACGGCAAGCTGGAAGTGGGCGGCGTCGGAACCGCCGAAGGCATGGAAGAGTGGCTCGACCCTTACTGGTCCGCCCTCGACATGAAGGTCAAGAAGACCCAGGTCGGCCCGCCCAACTCCGACCACTACTCCTTCCACATGAAGAAGATCCCCAACCTCTTCTTCTTCACCGGATTCCACCCCCAGTACCACCGCCCCATCGACACCCCCGATCTCATCAACTGCGAAGGCGCGACTCAGATCGCCGATTGCTGCTCCCGCATCGCCATCGACGCCGCCCTCCGCGAAACCCCGCTCACCTTCCAGAACGGCCGCCGCCCCGGTCCCGTCACCCCCGCCGCCGACGATGAACAGGACGAACAGTCCCAGCGTCCCAGCCGCGGCAACCTCAAGGTTCGCTTCGGCATCGCCCCGGGTGACTACAACGGCGAGACCAAGGGCGTCCTCATCGGCGAAGTCATGGAGAACCTCCCCGCGCAGAAGGCGGGGATGAAGGCCGGTGACCTGATGACCAAGTGGGCCGGCACCGAGATCGTCGACGTCGGATCGTGGATGAAAGAGATGAGCAAGAACAAGCCCGGCGACAAGGTCACCATCACCTACATCCGCGACGGCAAGGAACAGACCTCAGAGGTCGAGCTCGTCGGAAGCTGATCACTTCGTGTCGGTCGACAACGAATC
>JBEIUO010000475.1:0-3217 GCA_040374335.1 Phycisphaeraceae bacterium | reverse complement strand
GCTGGGGTTGGGCACGATAATGGACTTACCCACGATCCGATACTTCGACGGGACGGTCGGGTTCTGCTCGACATCCAGCAGTTGCACCCCGCCATCGGGCATGAGCCGGATAGGAAGGATGCCGACCTCTGACGGGATCACATAGGCAGTTCCCATGGCGGTCTGGTACGCGGCCTTGTGCGCTTCGGCTGCTGCCCTGACTTTATAAAGGAGGTAGCCGACGCCGCCGACGGCTCCGAGCGCGGTGAAGCCCAGCGCCACAGCGAGGCCCGAAGGGTTCTGGTGGAGACCCTGTGGACGTGGGTTCGTGCGGGGGAGACGGAGCATCGCTACCTCTCGCCACACCCTACGCAGTCCGAGCGGAACCGTGGAGGCGGCGAGAGCACTATCGCAGGTAGTCTGGCGTTCCCGAACCGTCGTCAGCGGACCACAGTTCCTGCGCCCGTCCGCCACCCTGCTCAGCGATCTGGGTGTCCCAGTCTGCCATCGACGCCTGATGGAGCGCCTGCCAGACGTGCCAGCCTTTCTCGATGATAGCCTGACGTTGAGGCCACATAGCCTCTAGCTCCCCGCTCGCGAACGCGGCCAGGAGGGCCATCGGATCGAGCTGAGGCATCTTCGGGTATCCACTGAAGTAGTCGTACCTGCGCTGCTGCACACGACCCTTGATGTCTGCGAGGTTCTCGACGTACCAGAACCCCACGCACGCGCCCAGCCACACGAGTTCAGTGAGAAGTTCCGCCTCTTGACCTGTCAAGTCAAGACGGAGGTCGTACTGCTCAATCCGATGGAAGCCAGCGCTCGCAGGAAGCAGTACGGCCACGCGCCCCGAGCTGCCGTCCGCGACCGTGTACGTCGCAACGATGTGCCGGTGTTCCACCAGACCGGCCATGAAGCCGAAGGTGTAGGACACCCCGCTCGCGCCAGGGGACGTGGCTTCTACATGAGCCTCAACAAGGTCTTGGACCTTGTTGAAGACCCGCTCGGCCTCGGAGAACGGCACTTCGTCAGTCATCGGCCAGCCCTAACCGCTACGCGTGCACGCGCACACGCGCGGCGTACGCGCGGTACGAGCCGTTCTGCGTAAACCCCGCTAGAACCTACGTTTCCGACTGGTTACGGTAATAAGGTATTTCCGTAACCGACTGGAACCGGCGGGAGAGGTGGGCAGGGCGGCCTTCGGCGGCCAGTCCAGAGCCGTTACCTTCGGGCCCTGTCCGAAGGACACCGGTAGTGCCGGTACGGCGTTGCCGACCGGCAAAGCCGGTGGTAGGAGGTACGCGCAACCGAGAACCCCGATGTCGAAGACGACCCTCTCGAACCCTCCGCCCTACCCGAGCGTGTACGGCTCCCCCGTAGTCCAGACGACCCTCGGCCCGCTGAACATCAGCGGCTCCACCGGCAGCAGCGTGTGGACGTCAAACACATTCAGTGCATCTGGGCACGCCATTAGCGGGCCCCCTGCCCACGTGCTGTGGTCCACCTTCCTTTTCGACACCAAAGAGTGGCAGCAGGACACCGTTGTTCGCATGTTCACTACGGGTCGGGGGCAGGCAGGGCAGGGTCATACCTGCACTCTCTCCGCATCCGACACCAACATCCTCACGCCAGGGCGGCTCCCCATTGACGTCGCCATCAAGTCGATGGCCTGGGAACTCAAGCGGGCACCCTCGAGCGGGCCCCTCGAAGAACTCGCACGGGCTGCAGAAGAAGGGCCGTCACGCTGCGACGAGAGCCTCATGGGATTGATAGCGGCTGCCGCCATCTCGTTCGAGTCTCCGCAGACGCACTTCTGTCAAACACTCCTCTCTCACGACGTTCCGAAGGGCCAGTTCCCGTGGAAGGGCATTGAGGACTGGAGAGGAGGTGTGGCCTATGGCAGCAAGTACTTCAACATCCCGGCCGGGTGCAGCTTCGCGGTGCGTGTAGACTTCCTCGATACGTGGCGTCCTGTCTACCCTGTGTCCATGCGCGTGGTACTGGAGGTGGCATGATGCGGCACATCGACGACATCGACGACCTTACTTGGCAGGACCTCTTCGACCGTGAGAGCGAGATCAGGAAGCTCAGGCAGGAGATTGAGGAACTGCAGGCCAACGTCCGTGAGCGGGACCGCGTCATGGCGGATCTCGCCAAGCGGCTTGAACACAAGATCGCTCTTCTCGGCGTCCCGTGACCATCTTCATCATCCTCGCGTGCTTCATCCTGGCCGCGGATAGGGCTGTTGCCCGCTTCATTCGCAAGGTAGGCAGGGTGGTGCGGGTGCTCGTGCTGGCCGCCATTCTGGCTGGTCTGTACTACTCTCTCGTCCTGACGCAGGGAGGCCAGTGATGGCTCTGGAAATCGAGCGCAAGTTCATCGTGCCGCTGGAGCTCCAGCCCACGTTCATCAACATGGCTGGTGGTGTCCGACAAGTTCAAGCCTACCTCTCGGACGATCCCGCCCGCACGGTTCGCGTGCGTCTCACCACATCTGGACGCACCACGAGGGCGACCATGACCGTGAAGGGCAAGCCCCGTCATGGCGGTATGGCGAAGCCGGAATGGGAGTGGGACATGCCGGTTGCGCTTGTGGAGGACATGATCAGCGAACTGAACCCGCCGTTCCTCGACAAGACCCGCCACGTGGTCGAGTACATGGGCGCGGAGTGGGAAGTCGATGTCCTGAAGGTCAACACCGTGGCCGCCCGCCCTCCTGTGCAGTGGCTCTACCTCGTCACCGCCGAGGTTGAGATGCCGTCTTTGGAGGCTGCGCGGGGGGTCGTCATTCCTTCCTGGGCGGGAAGGGAGGTCACGGGGGACAAGCGGTACGCCATGTCCATGCTGACCACTGAGGCGGCCCGCTACAATGCCTGGCGGGACGCCTACGGTCAGTGAGAAGGTGGCGAAACGCAGCAAGGCCGGAGAGTTCAACGCCACCCTCGTCAGGGAGTGCTACCTGGGAGGCCCCTCCCGTCGCAAGAAGCGGTAGTCTCCGGCTGGACCACAGGTGAACGATGCGCCGCTTTCCGTCTGTCCGTCGCAACTCAGCCGCGATCCCGTCGGGGGACCTGACGGTGCGTCTTGCTGACGGGCGCGAGGTGAACACCACGCCTGAGTTCGTGGACGCGAACGGCAAGCTCTTCATGTACGACGACTACATCAAGGGCGCGCTCATCCGTCGGTTCCCGAAGGACGACAACATCCCGTTCTACGCCTTCACTCTGAACCAGAAGGCG
>JBEIUO010000685.1:0-2286 GCA_040374335.1 Phycisphaeraceae bacterium | reverse complement strand
CCTGGGGTTTGAGCCGGACAATCTGGCGGTGTTCAACCGCGTGATCCGGCGGCCGAACGGGATTTTCCTGGTGACGGGGCCGACGGGTAGCGGCAAGACGACGACGCTGTACTCGGCGTTGGATGTTCTGAACCGGCCGGACAAGAAGATCATCACGGCGGAGGACCCGGTCGAATACCAGTTCGAGGGGATCAACCAGTGTCAGGTGCGTGAGTCGATCGGGCTGGGCTTCACGGCGATTCTGCGGTCGATGCTGCGTCAGGCTCCGAACATCATTCTGGTGGGTGAAATCCGCGATAAGGAAGTCGCGGAAATTGCGATCCAGGCGGCGCTCACGGGTCACCTGGTGTTCTCGACGCTGCACACGAACGACGCGCCGAGCGCGATCACGCGTCTGGTCGACATGGGCGTGAAGCCGTTCCTGGTGGCGTCGTCGATCCAGGCGGTGATGGCGCAGCGGCTGGTGCGTGTGCTCTGCAAGGAGTGCAAGCGGGTGGCGAGGGAGGACGAGATCGATCCCAAGTACCTGCACCTCACGGGCATCACGATGGCCGAGGCGGTGGGGAAAGTGCACGTGGGACCGGGTTGCGCGAACTGCGTGAACACCGGGTATCGCGGGCGTAAGGCGATCTTTGAGATGATGCTGATGAACACCCAGATCCGCGAGCTGGCGTTCAACCTTGCGCCGATCTCGGAGCTGAGGCGTGCGGCGTTGGCGAGCGGGATGCGGCCGCTGGTGGAGGACGGGAAGATCAAGGTGTTGAACGGCGTGACGACGGCGGACGAGATCGCTCGTTCTACGCAGGTTGACCAGGAGGCCGCGAAGGCCGCTACCGGGGGTTGAGACCCGAACGTTTTCTGAGGATGTTCCCCGACCGATGGGCGGGGCGATACGAGGTTTGATTCATGAGCAGCATGCAGATCGATCGTCTTCTGGACACCGTGGTGAAAAACGGGGCGTCGGATCTTCACCTGACCGTGGGGCGTCGGCCGACACTGCGGCACCACGGCGGGCTGAAGGATTTGAATACGCGGGTCCTGAACTCGGAGGACATGGTCGGTCTGATGAAGTCGATCACGCCGGAGCGGAACCAGCAGGAGTTGCAGGAGGAGGGTGGTACGGACTTTGGGTTCGCGTACGGTGACGCGGCACGTTTCCGTGTGTCGGTGTTCCGGCAGCGTGGCGATATCGCGATGGTGCTGCGTCAGATCCCGAACAGATTGCTGACGTTCGAGCAGATCGGTTTGCCCGAGGTGGTGCGGGAGTTGATCCGCCGGCCTCGTGGTCTGTTCCTGGTGACGGGGCCGACGGGGTCGGGCAAGACGACGACGCTGGCGACGATGATCGACTTCATCAACACGAACATGGATCGGCACATCGTGACGATGGAAGACCCGATCGAGTACTACCACTACCACAAGAAATCCATTGTGAACCAGCGCGAGGTGGGCAACGACGTGCCGAGCTTCGCGGAGGCTCTGCGTCGAGCCCTGCGTCAGGACCCTGACTGCATCCTGGTCGGCGAAATGCGAGACCTGGAGACGATCGAGGCGGCGATCCGAGCGGCCGAGACGGGCCACTTGGTGTTCGGTACGTTGCACACGACGGGTGCCGCGAAGACGATCGACCGCGTGGTTGACGCGTTCCCGGTGACCCAACAGAACCAGATCCGAGTCCAGCTTTCGACCGCACTGCTGTGCATCCTGAGCCAGGCGTTGTTGACGAGGATCGACCAGCCCGGGATGGTGGCGGCGTACGAGTTCCTCGTGATTACACCTGCCGTGGCGAACCTGATTCGTGACGCGAAGACGTTCCGAATTGATTCGGCGATCCAGACGGGCAAGAAGTTCGGCATGCAGTTGCTGGACGACCACCTGTGGACGCTGTACATGAAGGGGACGATCTCGGCGGAGGAGATGATCGACGTGAGCAAGAGCCCGGCGGACCTGCGGGACCGGGTGCACAAGCTGGGGAGAACCATTGGTCGTTCCGAATGGGACGACGATGTGGACATTGGGCCGGAGAAGCCCGGCGAGGCCCCGAAGAAATAAGGCGGCGTATCCATTGCGCCAAACTCCGGGAGTCCGGGGTGTCTGGAATAGGGAAAGAACTTGGTCGGCTCCAACCTTCCGGCTAATCTGGCCGAATCGTTCAAGGCAGACCGCGCGGAGTTTGAAGACCTGCTCTCCGTGAGCCTCAACGAGAACTCGAACTTAGGACGTGGCGCCAAACTGCGCGCGATTACGACCTCGTTCAACCAGGGCGCGATCACCAACACAGGCATG
>JBEIUO010000290.1:0-4453 GCA_040374335.1 Phycisphaeraceae bacterium | reverse complement strand
TGTTCAGCGCGCCGATCATGATGAAACCGGACGCGTCGAGCCACTCCGAAAACTCGTCGGGCAAGTCCGCGGAGGTGCCCGCGTTTACCCAGACCAAGAGCCCGGCCTTCAACCTCGGCTTGTAGTCGGTCGGAAGTCGGACATGGAATCGCTCGTCGGCCAGTCTTCTTGCAGGGTCCTTGATCTTCGTGCGGCGTCCACGCAAAAGTCGGTCGCCGAGTTCTTCGCGGCTCGCGCGGTACCACCCCGGCGCGTACGGACCGTCGACCAAGGCATCTTCTGCCACGGGGGTTCCTTCCGGCAAGAGGAACGATCCCCGGTACCGATCCCAGCCGTCGCTCAGCTTCGCGATGCGGGCGCGTGCCAAGTGGAAGCACTGCACCTTGTCGTTCGTTTCGTCCCCGATCTCTCGTACGAAGAACTCCGAGTTGTCGTCGCGCACCAGCTCGAGGTCTTTCGTCGCCTTCGGGCCGATGAGCCGCAGCACGCCAAACCGGTAGGCGCCGCCCTCGGGCTTCTTTCGCTTCGCGTCCGCCCCGATCGTGCGGAGCGACTGGATCTCGTCGCTGCTCATCTCATGGATCACTCCCGAGAGCAATCGCAACATCGGCGTGGGCGGCATGACGGCCGGGAGCTCGATCGACTGATCCGTGATCACCACAATGCGGTCAGGTGGTCGCCCGGCAAGATCAAAGATCCCGGCCAAAGCAGGCACCGTGCCCAACACAATCGCGAGGACTCCAAACAGCGTGCGGATCATGAGGTATGGTACGGACGGAGACCCGAAAAGGATGCGAACTCCTCAGCGCCCTTCCGAAGCCTCCAGCCACTCCGCCCCGTCGACCAGAATGCACGCGGACATCGGCTCCGGGCGACCCGATCCACTCACGAGCGTGTTGTGCACGAGCGTCTCCGCGTACATCAGGGCCTCCACGTCTCCCTCACGCACCCCCAGCCATGCGAACACGCCGACTCCCCACGGCCGAGTGGTCGCGTTATCAGGCTGAATATCGCGCACGAGCCATCGAGCGGCAGATAGCGTTCGTGCCGAGAGGCCCCCAGTCCGCAGGTCCGCCCATGCACGGGCGTGCAGCACGCACAACTCGCACTCCGTCCAGACTTCGATCGATGTTTCCTTCAGGTGCTCCGCGAACGGCCCCTCTCCGGAATCGATCCCCCAGACGTTGGGCTCCGCCACGGATCTCCACGCGGCGACATCCGGCCCACTCTCCACGGATGGAGTTGGAAACGGTGTACCGGATAACCTGGCGAGCAGAAACCCGTCGACCTCACGCCGTTGCCCGGCACCGTCCCGAAACCCAGAGGCCCACGCTCGCCTCTCCTCCTCGGATCCCTCCGCCCATGGCCTTCCCCGGCCGAGCGAGGCCGATGCGGTCCTCCGCAGGTATTCCGACCAGTCTCGGAGCGAGTCGAGCATGCTGCACCATAGGTCTCAGAACTCCTCTGCGCGGCGCAGGCGGCATCCTCGACGCGCTCACGCGACAGCCTTGTGCCAGCGGGGCTCACCCCCGGCATTGCCTGACCGATGAGCCCCCTTGAACGCGGAGCGAACGGCGACCATGGGTGTGATCCGAAACTCTCAACCTTCGACACCAAACGTCCCCCCCAGGGGCGCGGGAAAGTCGCAGCCCTGGGAGCACGTGGAGGAACAGCCCTCCACGATCTCCGTCGGCGACGCCGGCGTTCAGGGGGCCCGCTTTACCGCCGATGTGGACTTGTGCGAACTCGATGAACACCAGCGGCCCGGCAGCATCTGGCCCGCACGCACCGCGCTGCTCAGCCGCTCAAACCTCGTGATTCTCTCGCGACGCATGTCGTTCGTCGGTCGCTGGCTCCTCGTCGCCGTTCACCTGATCGATGACACGCCGACGCCCCTCATGGGTCGAGTCACCCAGTGCGACTACTACGCCGATTCGCTCTACAAGATCGTGGTCGAACTCGTCCGCCTCTCGCCCGGCGACTCGGCACACCGCTGGGCTCAGGGCCGCGATCGGCGCTGACGCCTACGCTCTGACGATGCCGGCACTCGTCTGCGTACCCATTACCGTTCACTCCCTTGAATCCGCCGCCGCCGAGGCCATCCGCTCCGCCGAGCACGGCGCGGACCTTGTCGAACTCCGCGCCGATGGGTTCTTCTCTGGCGACGACCCCGCCGCGGCGGCCGCGATGATCCGTTCGATCACAGCGGCATCCCCTCTCCCCGTCATTGTGACCTGTAGATCGCAGGCCGAAGGCGGCGAGTACGAAGGAGACGACGACGCGCTGGCGGCTTTCTACCTCGCCGTGTGCGACCCTCGCGAGTCCGCCCGCCTTCCTCGCTACATCGACGTGGAGCACGCCCGGTTCCAACGCTCGGCAGCCCTGCGACAGGCAGTGCGCGGTATCGTCGCTGCCGCGAAAGATGAGGGGCATGGGAACCCCTCCCTGATCCTCTCGTTCCACGATTTCAACGGTCGCCCGGCGGATCTCTTCCGCAAACTCGCGGCGATGCGTGAACACGCCGAGCCCGCCGTGATCAAGGTCGCCTTCCGAGCCCGCTCCCTCCGCGACGCCCTCGAAGCACTCCACCTTCCCGCGTCCTCGGATCGTCCGATGATCTCGCTCGCCATGGGGGAGTTCGGGCTCATGTCGCGCGTCCTCGCGCCGAAGTTCGGCGGCATGCTCACCTTCGCGTCTCTTCGCGCGGCAACCGTGACGGCCCCCGGTCAGCCGACGATGACGGAACTGCTCCAGCTTTTCAACTTCCGCTCCATCAAGCCTCGCACACGCGTCTACGGAGTCGTCGGGTGGCCGCTCTCGCACTCACGCTCCCCGGAGTTCCACAACGCCGCTTTCCGCGCTGGCGGATTCGAAGCCGTCTATCTCCCGCTTCCCATCGCCTCGGGCGAGTCCGATCTCGAGTCCTACGCGAGCTTCAAAGGCACCATCCTCGAGCTTCTCGCCGACCAGAACCTCGATTTCCGTGGCTGCAGCGTCACCCTCCCGCACAAAGTGAACCTCCTCCGCCTCGCGGAAGAGCAGCGGTGGGGTATCGATCCGCTCGCGGCTGCCGCTGGCGCAGCCAACACGCTCGTGGTCGGCAACACCGAGACCCGCGTTTTCAACTCCGATGTCTCCGCCATCGTGGCTTCCCTCGCCCTTCATCCCCGTCCCCGCGTCGCCGTCGTGCTCGGTGCGGGCGGGGCCGCTCGCGCTGCGGTGGCCGCCCTGCATTCACTGGGAACAACCGTCCGAATCGCCGCACGCGACGCGGCGAAAGCGAGCGAGGTCGCGGCCCCCGCCGCCACGGTCGTTCCCTGGGACTCTCCGCTCGCTGCCGACGTCGATCTTGTCATCAACTGCACGCCCGTTGGCATGTCCTCCGGCCCAGCGCCCGACGAGTCCCCGGTGTCGCGGGAACAACTCGCCGTACTCCCACGCTCCGCCGTCGTGTTCGACACGGTGTACACCCCAGCACTCACGCCGTTTCTGAGCGCAGCGAAGGAACTCGGACTCGCCACCATCTCGGGCGAGGCGATGTTCGCGGCGCAGGCGGCGACGCAGTCCGAGGCGTGGACCGGAACCCCGCCCGTTCGGGCTTGAGACTTACTGCTTCAGTGTTCCGTGAGCCGCCCGCACGACCGAGTTCGCGCCCTCGCGATACTTGGGCACATCGATCACGAGCTTGTCCCCGTCGCGGCTGAGGGCCACGGCTTCGCCGTTGTCGGCCCACGTCGCACCGGCGAGTTCCGCAGCCACGCCCGTGAACGTTCGTTTGCCAAACCCCCGCGCACTCTGGTGAACCCGGGTATCAGCGGTCGGAGTGAGCCCGAAGCAGTACAGCGAAACGTCGCGACCGCCGTCGGCCCGCGTCGTCACGAGGCCGAAGTCGTCCCCCTCGCCGAAGATCTCCGGTCGCCCCTCGTACAACGCCGGTCCACCGACCTCGCGCACCCAGTCTCCCACCCGCGCGAGCAGCGCACGCTCGTAGTCGGGAACACGCCCGGACGCCATCGGCCCCACGTTCATCAAGAGATTCGCCCCCGCCCTGCGGCACCTGCAGAACTCCTCGATCACGTGCGCCGGCGAAAGGTAGTTGAAGTCCTTGTTGCCGATGCCCCAGTGGAAGTTCAGCGTGTGGCACATCTCGCCCGCGACGTGCTTCGGCCATCCACGACGATCGACCGGCTGCGGCCTTCCACGCTCGAACGTCGTCGAGTCGATCTCCGGATTCCCCCGAACGCCATGGGCATCGATGCCCGTGTTGTTGATGATCATCGCCTCCGGCTGTAGTCGGCGGATCACCGAATACAGCTCGCCTTCCTTCCAGTCCGCGTTCGGCTTCGACCAGTTCCCATCGAACCAGAATCCCCCGAGCTCCCCGTAGTGCGTGCAGAGGATCTCGATCGAGTCCCGCAGGTACTTCAGGTACCCATCCCAGTCCTCGTTGAAC
>JBEIUO010000758.1:0-1873 GCA_040374335.1 Phycisphaeraceae bacterium | reverse complement strand
GAGATGTTGGCGTTGTCCCGCCGGAGGAGTGTCTCGGGCGCCGCTCCGAAGCGGAGGCGGAACGCGTTCGCGTCCATCGGGCGAACTTTCCCCCCTCGCTGGCGCCCCCAGAACTGCTCGGCCTTTGGCGACAACGAAATAGACGGATTCAGCGGCTTTCCGAGCATCGTCGCCGCGAGCGTGTAGAGCATCGGCCCATAGCCGGGGTTGGCCGCCGCCAGATACGGTTCCCAGTCACACGTCTGGAACTGCGTGACATCGCCTTCACAATCTGCCTGGAGGTAGCCGATGAACATCTTCGCAGGGTCGCCCGTCCCTCCACCCGCCACAGTCTCGCGGCTGTCGTACAGCAGGAACGAGACCCGATCCGCCGCCTCCACGCGGTACTTCGCTGCGATGTACCCGGTGTCCGTACGCTGCGGATTTGAGACCCAGCGGGTGTTCCACGCTGCACGCCTTTCTGCCCGGAAGTCGGGCTCCGTATCCGGGCCGAGGGCCCCCCACACAGGCGGCGGGTCTTCTGCGTGGGCGCGTGCGACGAGTTCATCCCCCCAACGCTCGATCTCTAACAACTCGTCAGTCGTCGCCTTTGCGCGTGAGCGCATCACGTCCGGGGTGGACCCGAAGCGTTGCCGAAACGCCTCGACATTCATCGGCTGCACTTTCCTGCCCGGTTGCTTCTCCCAGAACTCTCGCGCTTCCGGACTCAAGTCTTCCGACGGAAGGACGGGGCACTGAAACAGGGTAGCGCCGAGCGTGTAGAGAAGCGGCCCATATCCCTTCCGTGCGGATCCCGTCATCACGCGTGCGTGCAAGTTCCCTGAAGCGCCTCCACGAAAATCCAAGCAGATGGCCCCGACGAACGCGGATACTGGAGAGAACAGATGCGGTGCGACTCCCACTTTTCGCGTATCGTACACAATCAGCTTCGCTCCGCCGAACACCTGATCATGTCCCTCAACCGCGAAAAACCCGCTGTCCTTCTGTTCTGGATTGCTGAACAGGCGTACAGGATTGGCCTGTTCGGCGGGCAGCGCCAACGCGGCGAACTTCGAGGAGCCGCTCCAACGCGCCCCCGCGTCCCCGCCCCAGTTGAGCCACGACCAGTACCGCTTGCCCTTTCGCTTCTCGTACTGATCCGAGAGGCGATCCTGCTTCGTCTTCCGGTCGAAGTACATCCGCATCCGGTTCTTCGCCGCCTTCGAGATCTTGTTCGACACGACGAGCTGGATCGCACGGGCGACGCCGATGAAGTTGTAGCCGCCGTAGTTGTTCTTGTACGAGTCGCGCACACCCTGCATCGCGTCGCGCTTGACGTCGGCCGGGACCGTAATCCCGTCCGGAGGGTCTTGCCCCACGGCCGCCTCGGACGAGACCCCGTCCTTGTTGTTCAGGTTCAACGCGAGGAGTACCGAATACGCGTCCGGGTGTTCCGGAGGCACCTGATCGGATGCCGCACCTGCACCCATGAGCAGGGCACGGTTGGACGCGAGCTGCGTGACCCAGTCCGACGGCATCGCGGCCAGCATCCGGTTGATCTCTTGGACTTCGGCAGCGCCCATTCAGCCTCCACACAGAGTCTAACGCTCCGAAGCCGAGAAGGGACGGGTGCGTGTGCCCTCTTCAGCCTATCCAACACACCCCGCCGCGCCGCAACATCGCGGCAAGCTCCTCGAACATCGCTACGATCCGAGGCATCGCGTTCACCCGCGTTTCGTGCCACGCACGTAAGGCCGCGTCGTTCTCCGCACTTCTCTCGCGGGCCAATCCGAAGGCACCGCGTAGGGGTCAAACGCGAGCCTCCCCGTGATGCACCACTTCGCCCACAGGTCCGCGAACGCCTGCCCGAAGTCCGACAGGGCTTCGTGGCGTC
>JBEIUO010000626.1:0-2523 GCA_040374335.1 Phycisphaeraceae bacterium | reverse complement strand
GACCCTCGTCGGGATCGAGGGGATCTACCCGGACGAAGGCGACATGTTCACGCTGCGTTTGCCGAACGGGCCCGCCACGCTCGTCCCGCGTGCCGCCGAAGTGCCTCAGGGCTACTTCTACTTCAACTCGATCAGCGGCGACGGCCGCGTCGTGGGCGGTTCCACCAGAGCATTCGATCCCGACAACATCGCCAACACCCTCTATGCCGGGGTGGTCATTCGCAACGGCACACCGCAGTTGGTCACCAACCAGGTCGGTCAGGCCGGCGTCACCGACCTCTCCTTCGATGGCTCCGTTGCGGTTGGCTACACAGCCGACGGCGGCTTCCGGTTGAGGGCTTTCCGGTGGGACGGTCAACTTCAGTTCCTCGACGAGGGGCTGCTCGGTGGTTCGGATAGCGCGTTCGCACGGGCCGTGAACGCGGACGGTTCGGTCGCCGTCGGTGAATACCTTCGTTTCGGAACAAGCGGGACCCGCGCGTGGCTTTGGCGAGAGGGTCAGGGCATCGTGGATCTGCAAGAGTACCTCGCGAACACGGTCGGCTTGTCCCTTGAACTGAACGGCTGGCGACTCATTGTGGCTTCTGATGTCTCCGCCGACGGGTTGACGATCGTCGGTCAGGGCCTGAATCCGACCGGGTGTGAGCAGGCGTTTCTCGTTCGTCTTCCGGGTCCGGAAGGGTGCCGCGCGGACTTCAACGGCGATGGAGGCGTCGACAGCGACGACGTGATCGATTTCTTCGCGCAGTGGGACTCCGGCACCATCCGCGCCGACTTCAACCGCGACGGCGGGGTCGATGCAGACGACGTGATCGCGTTCTTCGAACGCTGGGACGGGGGCTGCTAACACCTGCCCGAGTACCGAGCACCTCGCCGCGCTCGCGGCTCAGGGAGACCGTTCTGCCGCGGCCCTATGCTGCGGCATGCCTTACGACACGTATACCTCCCCCCTCGCCGCCCGCAACGCCAGCCCCCAGATGCTCGCGCTCTGGTCGCCGCGCCACAAGTTCAACACCTGGCGCCGCATCTGGCTCGCCGTCGCCGAAGCCCAGCACGAACTGGGCCTGCCGGTGACAAAGGAACAGGTCGAAGAGCTCCGCGCGGTGGTGAACCGCCCCGGCGGCATCACCGACGACGAGATGAAGGCCGCGGAGAAGTACGAACGCGAACTGCGTCACGACGTGATGGCACACGTGCACGCACTGGGAGACTCGTGCCCGAAGGCGAAGGGGATCATTCACCTCGGGATGACAAGTCAGGATGTCGTGTGCAACGCGGACCTCCTCGTCATCCGCGCAGCCTCAGCACTCACCGCCGCAAAGGTCGGTCGCGCGGTGCAGTCCCTCGCCAGCAAAGCCGCGAAGCACGTGCAGACTCCAACACTCGCGTTCACCCACTACCAAGCCGCTCAACCCGTCACCGTGGGCCGTAGGTGCGCAGAGTGGGCGTACGACCTCAAACTCACGGGCGATCGAATCTGGCGGCTCTCCGATGAGTTCCGCTTGAAGGGATTCCGCGGCGCTACCGGCACCCAGGCGTCCTACCTCTCCCTCTGCAGCGACGATGGCGACCGGGTGGACCAACTGGAAGCCGCCATCGTGCGGAGGATCCTCGGCGAGAGTGCGGAGACACAGGAGGACGCAGGAAAGATCGGCGCCCAGATCGCGGCGAGCGTCGGTTTCACCGGCGAAGCCGCGGAGTTCCTCGAGGCCGCCATGAAGCACGGCTCCACCGCTTCCGGGTACCTCAGGAACAACACGCACAGCCTTGTCACTCAGAACTACCCCCGCGTCTACGACGCCTTCGTACTGAGCGACCTCGCCTCCACCGCCGCCGTCCTCCACAAGATCGCCACCGACATCCGCCTCCTCTGCAACCGCAAGGAGATCGACGAGCCCTTCGAAGACAAGCAGATCGGCTCCTCCGCCATGCCCTACAAGCGCAACCCCATGCGCTGCGAACGCATCTGCGGCCTCGCACGTTTCGTCATGAACCTCGTCGGCAACGCCTACGACACCGCGGCCACCCAATGGCTCGAACGCACCCTCGACGACAGCAGCAACCGCCGCCTCTCCCTCCCGGAGGCCTTCCTCGCCCTCGACGGCGCCCTCGACCTCATGCACAACGTCGCCAGCGGCCTCATCGTGCACGAGGCCATGGTCCGCAAGAACCTGATGGCCGAGCTCCCCTTCATGGCCACCGAGAACATCCTCATGGAGTGCGTGAAGCTCGGCGGTGATCGCCAGCACTACCACGAACTCATCCGCCAGCACGCGCAAGCCGCGGGCCTGCGCGTGAAGCAGGAAGGGCTCGACAACGATCTCCTCGATCGCCTGCAGAAGGACGCGGCATTCCACCCGCCCGCACTGAAAGCCGAACTCGACTGGTCCAACCTGATGGACCCGATGAAGTACGTCGGCCGCAGCGTCGAACAGACCGAGCGCTTCATCGCGGGGGTCGTCGAACCCCTCCGCGCCGAGTACGGCGACGCCATCTCCAAACTCGAAACCAGCGGCCCGCGGG
>JBEIUO010000191.1:0-5673 GCA_040374335.1 Phycisphaeraceae bacterium | reverse complement strand
GATTCGACAAAAATAAGACCCAGTAGGGCAAGACCAAAGCAAAGAATAAAAAAGAAATTATAAAAATTATCAAAGCGTAGGCTCTTAAGAGTTAATCTTACAATTCGCATTGACCATCCTTTAGAACCACAACTCGGTCTGCTAACTCAGCGAGTTCTTGATCATGGGTGACTAAAATCATAGTTGTTTTGAGCTTTCGAACCGCATCAAAAAGAAGTTGGGTGATGATTTTGGCGGTTTCGTTATCAAGATTGCCCGTGGGCTCGTCCGCCAAAATGAGTGAAGGTCCATGAATAAGTGCGCGGGCAATAGCCACCCGCTGTTGCTCCCCGCCCGAAAGCGCGTCCGGCCGGTGCGACGCTCGCGAACCAAGCCCCAGCCGCTCCAGCAACTCGGTGCTCCGCGACCGCATCGCCGATTCCGGCTCCCCCGCCAACATCCCGGGCAACTCCACGTTCTCCACGGCCGTCAGCGTCGGGATCAGATTGAACTGCTGGAACACGATCCCGATCTCACGCCGCCGAAACTCGGTCGCCCCACGCTCGTCCAGCGTGTGCAACGCCCGCCCGCCAACGTACAACTCGCCGCGGTCCGGCTTGTCCAACGCCCCCAGCAGGTGCATCAGCGTGGACTTCCCGCTCCCGGACTGCCCCATGATCGCGAAGAACCCGGGCCGCTCGATGCGCAGCGACGCACCTCGCAGCGCGGGCACAGGCTCACCGCCAATGCGGTAAGCCTTGTGCACGTCCACACAGCGCACAAAGACATCCCCCGCTCGCGGTTCATCGTGGCTCACCGTGCTTGTACTCCCGACACCCGCCGGCGTAACGCCTTACGGGTGCTGCGCGTCGTACGCCTTCGAGTCCATCAACCCCGCCAGACCCGACGCGTCCGTCACCTTCACCTTCACCAACCACCCCGCGCCGAAGCAATCGGAGTTCAACAACGCCGGATTCTCCACCACCTTGGCGTTCACCTCGAGAATCGTCCCCCCAGCGGCACAGTAAATGTCGCTCGTGGTCTTCACGCTCTCGACTTCGCCGATGATGTCCCCCGCCTTAAAGGTGAACCCCGGCTTCTTCATCTCCACATAAGTCACATCCGTAAGCTGGTCGACCGCGAACTGAGTCAGGCCGATGGTCACGGTGTCGCCTTCGATCTTGTGCCACTCGTGGGACGACGAGTACTTCCGGTCAGCAGGGTTTGCCATGTGCTTGGTCTCGCGAAAGAGGGGTAGAACGAACGCGACATTCTTGCCCTCCCGTGAGCCTTTGGGAGCCGGTCCGATAGATTTCCCCTCCCCTTGACGAAAGCCAACCTCTCATGTAATCTTTTCCATCCCTTGTTCTCCCCTCCGGACGGTCGGTGCCTATGGCCCGGCCGTCTTTCTTTTTCCACAGGCTTCCACACAGGAAAACCCGTCGGGAATGTCCCGCGAGCTTCCCCCCAACTCCCGCCCCCGCTTGCCCTCCACCCGCCCTTTGGGTATGTTCCTCCAAGACGATGCTCCTCACACTCTCAGCTTCCTGTCTCAAATCCCTTGTCCTTCCCGCCGGCCGGGGGAAAAAACCGCAAATTGATCTCCTCGATCTGCCCGCGTATACCAAGGGAACCCTTGGCCTAGGCGGTCTCAACCTCTCGACCGACCTCCTCGTCGGCGCCGACCGCGCTCGCCTCGACATCGTGCGCGAACGAACCGACAAGGCCGGCTGTTCATGCCTCCTCCTTGTTGAGGCCGACGCCCAGAAGTTCGGGGACAAATCGCCCGCCAACGCCGCCGCGGCGACCGACCGCATGCGCCGCGTGGTCGAGGCCGCGCACATCCTCGGATGTTCCGCCGCCGCCGTGCGCATCACTGCTGAAGACGACGATGAGGTTCTCGCGACGGTGGCCCAGCGGCTGAAGCCGGTCGTGGAACGCGCCGAGCGACTCGACCTCAACCTGCTCATCTCCCCCGGGCCCGGCCTCACCGCCCGACCCGAGCGCGTCACCGAGCTCCTGAAGAAGATCGGCGGGTTCCGCATCGGTACCTTCCCGGACTTCCAGTCCGCGTCCACCGCGAAGGACCCCGCGGCCTACCTGCACCGCATCACGCCGTACGCGACCGTGGTGTCCGCGTCCACCGTGAAGCTCGTCAGCCAGGGGCCCCGCAAGGGCCGCAAGGGCGAGCCCGCGCACCCGGACGAGTTCACCCACGAGCCGTACAACCTCAAGACCATGGTCGACGCCATCGCGGCGGTCGGCTACGACGGTCCGCTCGCCATCGACTACCGCGGCGAAGGCGATCCCATCGCCGGCGTCGCCGCCAGCCGCCTCGCGCTGCTCTCCGCCCTCGGCGAGCACCCGGCGGACCTGGCAGAGGACGACGACGACCTCCCCGATGAGCCGGGCGAAGAAGGCGAAGAAGCCGAGCTTGACGAGGCCTGATCCGGGCCGTGGTCTGTGACGTACACTTGCCGGGTTTCTCAGACGGAGTCTGCACATGTCACAGGTCTCCGAGATGTCGTCCGCAACACAACTGATCGACGTGAACTCACCCGCGGTCGCGGCGTGGGTTGTCGAACCCAAGGCCGAGTTGATCGTCGCGATCGACGGGCCCGCGGGGAGCGGCAAGTCATCCGTGGCGCGGCTGCTGGCCCATCGCCTCGGGCTCGACTTCCTCGACACCGGCGCGATGTACCGCGCGGCCGCGACGGTGATGATCGATCACGGCCTCACCTTCGACGACCGGGACTCGCTGGTCCGCAAGATCGAGCAAGCGAACATCGGATTCGACTGGACGACCGACCACCCGACATTCTGGCGTTCGGGCGGTCGGTGGCGCACCGGATCCGCCAAGAGGACGTGACCGCGCTGGTCTCACCGCTCGCGGCGGTCGCGGAGGTTCGAACGCTGATGGTCGCTCTGCAGCAGCAGATCGCACGGGCACACCCGAGGCTGGTGACCGAGGGGCGCGACCAGGGGTCGGTGGTGTTCCCGAGGGCGGCGTTCAAGATCTACCTGACGGCCACGGCCGAGAAGCGTGCGGAGCGTCGGGTGAACCAACTCCGCGCCGAAGGCCAGCACCCGGACGCGGCCAAGGTGCTCAAGGACATCATCGAGCGCGACCTGCGGGACATGTCGCGCAAGGACGGGCCGCTGTGCGCCGCAAAGGGCGGCAAGACCCTCGAAACTTCAGAACTCTCGCGCGAGCAGGTCATCGACACGCTCGAGGACATCGTGCGGGGCAGGGGCAGGCGCCACCAGGCCTGATGCACGAGTGAGCAGACTTCCGATCCGAGAGTTTCAGCCGAACGCACCGCTCATCCGCATCCTCTGGCACGAGCTCGCCAGGCGGGTTACCCGCTGGATCATCCGCGTCTTCTACCGGCCGATCATCATCGACCGCGAGAACGTGCCGCACCACGGCGCGATGCTCATTGCCGCGAATCACCAGTCGTACCTCGATCCACCGCTCGTCGGAGACTATCCGATCCGTCAGACGGCATTCGTCGCGCGGGCGGGGTTGTTCAAGGTGCCGGTGCTCGGCTGGTGCCTCAAGACCTGGAACTCCACGCCGATCAAGGAATCCGGCAACGACAAGGCCGCGATCCTCGAGGTGCTGTCGCGCCTCAAGGATGGGCACGCGGTAGTGATTTTCCCGGAGGGACGCCGTTGCAAGGACGGGGCGATGCACCCGTTCAAGCGGGGGCTGTCGCTCCTGGTCAAGATGGGCAAGGTGCCGGTGGTCCCGGTCGCGGTCGAAGGGGCCTTTGACTGCTTCCCCCCGGGCCACGCGCCCCGCTTCTACTGGCGCGGGCCGCGCGTGGCGATCAAGTACGGGAAACCCCTGTCGTACGAGGAGCTCATGAAGGACGGGCCCGACGGTGCACTGCTCCACGTGGAAGCAGAAATCGACCGCATGAGGCTCGAGCTGCGAGCGCTCCTGCGGTCGAAGAATGTGGACTACTTCCCGCCCGCCGGGCCGGGAGATCAGCCGGTCAGACGCGACGCCCCGCCGTCACGTCGTCGATCGACTGCTGAACCTTCGCCAGAGATGCAAGACGCTTCTCCATCGGAGGGTGAGTTGCGAACAGACTCGTGAGCGTCTTGCCGGCGAACGGCTCCACGATGAACAGGTTGTTCTGCGCGGGATTCGGGTTGTCCATAGGGATCCGACCCGAGAGGGACTCGAGCTTGCGCAGAGCCGACATCAGCCCACGGGCGTCCCCGGCGATCGCCGCACCGTCGGCATCAGCCACGTACTCGCGGCTTCGGCTGATCATCGCCTGAATCACCGCCGCGCCGATGGGGGCGAGGATGAGCGCGATCAGGCCGAAGAGGGGGTTGCCGCCCTCGCGGTTGTTGCCCCCGCCAAACCACAGGCCCATCTGCGCGAGGTACGCGAGGGTGCCCGCCACCATCGCGGCGATGCAGCTCGTCAGGGTGTCGCGGTTCTTGACGTGCGCCAGCTCGTGGGCCATCACGCCCTTGAGCTCGTCGTAGTTCAGGATCTGCAGCGCGCCCTGGGTGACCGCGACCGCGGCCTTGCTGGGGGAGCGACCGGTGGCGAAAGCGTTGGGGGCGGCCTGGGGGCAGATGTACACCCGGGGCATGGGCAGGTTCGCCCGCTGCCGGAGGTCATCGACCATGTGGTAGAGCTCCGCCGCGACGCCGCCTTCGGCCGGTGTGACTTCCTTGGCCTGCATGGCCGCGAGGGCGATCTTGTCGGAGAAGAACCACGCGACCAGGTTCATGATGCCACCGAACATGAGGCCGAGGATGAGGCCGTGCTGGCCGAACATCGACCCCACGGCGAGACATAGGCCCATGAGGCCACCGAGCAGGATTACCGTCTTCAGGTTATTCACAAACCGAACCATCTGGACTCCTTTCCTCCTCTGCGACACTGACCGTACCACCGATGCACCTTCGGTGTTCGGGAACTCATCGAACCCGTTGCCCAATCAGATGCATGCCGCGTGCCATATTACGGACCCCGTTGCACCACTTGACACAAACCAAACCTATACCTTATACTATACGTCCACAGGCTGTAGAACAGGAGGCGGGGCATGGGAAACAGGGTGATCGAGGACAGGGGCGCAGGGGTGGGGAGCGAGGTGGATGGCGGTTTGGGGTCGCGGGGGTGCCGAAGTGGGACCCGGAGGAGACCCGAAGGGGGGAGTGAGGGCCTGGGGAAATCGGGTGTACAACTCGGACTTAAGCCCGGCAGAAAAATGGTCGAGTTTGGTGGTTGTGAGTATGGGGCGGGCACAGGGAGCGGTGTCCGGCTACACTTCGCCTCGGTTTGGTGGTATGCGTTCCGGTTCGAAGAGCTTGGCCGACGGTGGTTTGCGAACGGCCGGCTGCGTGGTTGGTGGACCGCGTGTGCTCAGTGCACCTCGAGACGGGCGCGACAAGGTGGGAGGTTTCCGGTGAAGAACGGCGACGCGCTGCGCGCGAAGTCTCTGCGCCAGGTCCTGATGTCCCGAGTGCTTGCGCGTGCCGCGCTGCATGTGGTGGCGTTGGTGGTGCTGCTCGGGGTGGTGTCGTGGACTGCGGTGCTGACGAAGAAGGCCCGGACTGGGCTTCCGTTGGCGAACGTTCGGACGGTGACGACCGAGCGGCAGGACGAGGTGGTCTCGGCCCCGGAGACGGCGGAGTTTGAGGCGACGAGGTGGGTCGACCGGG
>JBEIUO010000323.1:0-4150 GCA_040374335.1 Phycisphaeraceae bacterium | reverse complement strand
GATGCTGTACACGGGGATCAACCTGGGGATCTGGCGTCGGCTGTTCCTGATGGGGGACACGGTGGAGACGCTGCACGAGGAGCTGAACCGGGCGATGCACGATCTGGGGTGCAGGGAGCGGTTTGAGGCGGAGGGGCGGGTCGCACCGATGATCGGGGGCTGAGGCCGGAACCTCGCGCAAGTCGGTGGATTGTGCGGGGTTGCGAAGGCTTGGCTATTGTTCCGGGCGTCACCGGATCGATCGGTGCGCTTTGGGAGCCGCCGCATGCACGTTCGCCGTTTTGTCGCTGTCCTGCTCGCTTCTGCCGGGCTGTCTGTAGGACATTGTCTTGCGCAGGAGAGTGCACCGCTGCCGGTTGATCCGAGCGTGGTACAGGGCGAGTTGCCCAACGGGCTGAGGTACATGGTGCAGCGGCACTCGAACCCGCAGGGGCGGGCGGTGATGTGGATGCACATCTCGAGCGGCTCGCTGAACGAGACGGACCCGCAGCGGGGGATTGCGCACTACCTGGAGCACATGGCGTTCAACGGGTCGACGAACTTTCCGCCGGGCGAGGTGATCAAGTTCTTCGAGGGGATGGGGATGACGTTCGGGCGCGATCAGAACGCGTTCACGAGCTTCGACCAGACGGTGTACCAGCTTTCGCTGCCGGACGTGAAGGACGAGACGCTGGCGCGCGGGCTGACGTTCTTCCACGATGTGGCGCGGGGTCTGTTGCTTCTCGACAGCGAGATCGACAACGAGCGGCAGATCATCCTGGAGGAGAAGACCTCGCGGAAGAGCGCCCAGAGCCGGATCTCGGAGGAGATGATCCGCCGGGTGTTGCCGGGCTCGACGTTCGGTGATCGCCTGCCGATCGGCACGGACGAGACGATCGGCAGCGTGAAGCGGCCGGACTTCCTGGACTACTACAACCGCTACTACGTGCTGTCGAACATGACGCTGATGATCGTGGCGGACGAGGATCCGGCGAAGGTGATCGGGCTGGTGGAGGGTGTGTTCGGGAAGGACACGCAGCGGGTGCCGACGCCCGAGGACAGGCCGGTCGGGGTGAAGCCGTACGAGAGTTCGTTCGCGGTGGTGGTGACGGATCCGGAGATGCCACGGGCGCAGGTGGCGATCGCGCACGTGGACAAGCCGCTGGCGCCGTCGATGACAAAGGCGGATCTGCGGCGGGAGCTGGTGGATGTTCTCGCGGGTCAGGCGTTCAACCGGCGGATGGAGGATCTCAAGAGCGGCGGGGAGATGGTGGGCCAGTTCGTGTTCTCCGGGACCAACCAGACGGCGGGGGTCTTCCGCGAGGCGCAGGTGATGTCGATGGGCAAGCCGGCGGACTGGAAGCCGATGCTCGAGCAGATCGCGCGCGAGCTGCTGCGGGCCCGCGAGTTTGGGTTTACCGACAACGAAGTGGAGCGGGCCCGCAAGACGGTGATGTCGGGGATGGAACAGCAGGCGGAGCGTGAATCGACGCAGCAGGCCGGACGCATCATCGGACGGTTGAACCAGACCGTCGCGGCGGGCGAGCGTCCGATGTCCGCGGCGCAGATGCTTGAGCTCGGCAAGGAGATCCTGCCGAGCATCACGGCTTCCGATGTCTCGGCGTACTTCAACTCCGAGTTCCGGACCGAGGCGGTGCGGTTCTCGCTCGCGACGAGCCCCGAGGGTGCACCGACCGAGGCGCAGCTTCTCGAAGCGGGCAACGCGGCATTGGCGGTGAAGGTTGAGAAGCGTGAGGAGGGCGCGAAGGCGGCGTCGCTGATGGCCAAGGCCCCGGTGCCGGGCGCGGTGGCGGAGTCTTCGGTGCACGAGGCCTCGAAGGTGTGGTCGGGTTGGCTCAGCAACGGCGTGCGCGTGCACCACCGGTTCATGGACGAAGAGAAGTCCTCGGTGACGGTGAGCATTGCGCTCTACGGTGGGGACCTGCACGAGACCGGCGCGACGCGCGGGCTGACGGAAGCAGCGACGACGGCGTGGGGCCGGCAGCGTGCGACGGGGTCGCTGACCTCGACGCAGATCCGCGACCTGATGACGGGCAAGAAGGCGAGCGTGGGCGGGGGCGCGGGCGAAGGCGGGCTGGGGCTTTCGATCAGCGGCTCGCCGGAGGACCTGGAGACGGGGTTCCAGTTGGCGCACCTGATGCTGACGGACCCGAAGATCGAACCGACGGGGCTGGCGGACTGGAAGACGCTGCAGAAGCAGTCGCTGGAAGTCGCGGAGAAGGACCCGGGCGCGATCTTCGGCCGGCTGCTCCCCGACGCGCTGTACCCGGCGGGCGAGGTTCGTGTTCGGCCGCTGACGCTGGAGCAGGTGGAGGCGATCACGCTCGAGAGCGCTCAGAGGTGGCTGCTCGAGCAGATCCGCACGTCGCCGATCGAGGTGGCGATCATCGGGGACATCTCGCGTGAGCGTGCCATCGAGCTCGCGACGACGTACCTGGGTTCGCTGCCCGCCCGCGAGCGGGTGAGCGCCGACATGAACGCGAAGCTGCGGACGCTGTCGCGCCCCGAGGCCGGCCGCACCGTGCGCAAGGACGTGAAGACCACGACGGAGCAGGGCACGGTGTTCGTCGGCTTCTACGGCCCCGACGCCTGGGAGGAACAGGACGCCCGCGCGATGGGGCTCGCCTCGCGCGTGCTCTCGACCCGCATGATCGAGGAGATCCGCGAGAAGGCCCAGCTGGTGTACAGCATCCGCTCCTCGTCCTCCACCGGGGATGTCTACCCCGGCTTTGGCGTCTTCAGCGCGTCCTCCACCACGCAGCCCGCGAAGGCCGACGCGCTCATCGCGAAGATCGGCGAGATGTTCGCGGCATTCGCCAAGGACGGCCCGACCGACGCGGAGCTCGACGTCGCCAAGCTGCAGATCGCCAAGACGTTTGAGACCAGCGTGAAGCAGCAGCAGTTCTGGCTCGGGGCACTCTCCGAGGCGACCTTCCGCCGCACCAACCTCGACAGCGCGGTGCGGGCCGATGTCCTCGCGGGCGCGGTCACGCGTGAGCAGGTGCTCGAGACGTTCCGCAAGTACTACGGCGACGGCAAGCTGATCGTCGTCGAGGTTCGGCCCGGTGCCGAGGGGAAGTAAACCGTGCTGCTCTCGGTCGTCATCCCGGCGTACAACGAAGAGGGCAACCTCCCGGAGTTGCTGCGCAGGCTGCGTCCCACGCTCGACGGGTGCGTCGAGAAGGGGCTCATCCTCGGCTACGAGATCGTGATCGTGAACGACGGCAGCCGCGACGGCACGTGGCGGCTGATCGGCGAGTTGGCCGGGGCGGATCCGCGGATCGTGGGCATCAACCTGAGCCGCAACTTCGGGCACGAGGCGGCGGTGACCGCGGGGGTCGACGGCGCGAAGGGCGACGCGGTGGTGCTGATGGACGCGGACCTGCAGGACCCGCCCGAGCTGATCGCGGAGATGGTCGCGAAGTGGCGCGACGGTGCCGAGGTTGTGTACGCCCAGCGGACGATGCGCGAGGGCGAGCCGGTCATCAAGAAGACCGCGTCGCACCTCTTCTACCGCCTCATCTCGCGGATCAGCGAGATCGACATCCCCAAGGATACGGGCAACTTCCGGCTGATGGATCGGCGCGTCGTCGAGCATCTGACGAAACTCACCGAGTATCCCCGCTACACCCGCGGTCTCGTCGCGTGGATCGGGTTCCGGCAGGAGAGCGTGCGCTACCGGCGTCCGCCCCGGCACTCGGGAACCAGCGGGTACAACTACTTCAGCCTCACGCGTCTTGCGATCAACGGCATCACGACCTTCTCGACCGTGCCCCTCACCGTTGCGGTGTGGATGGGCCTGTGCGTCACCGCGCTCGCCGTCGCCGCGACGCTGATCGTCGTGCTCGACAAGCTGTTCTGGCACCCCGATCTCGAGCGCGGCATCGCGCTGCTCACGTGCGGGGTCTTCGCGCTCGCCGGCGTTCAGCTCGTCATGCTCGGCGTCATCGGCATCTACATCGGCCAGATCTACCGCAACGTTCAGGGCCGACCCGTGTACATCGTCGGCGAGCGCGTCGGCGTGTCGGACAACCGCCTGCGCGAGGTCAAGCCCGTCCCCACGCACACCCAGGTCGCCCCCTGAGCCATGCAGCCCGAGCTCTACCAGCTCCACGAACGCCTCGAAGACACCTACTGGTGGTTTGTCGCT
>JBEIUO010000722.1:0-2111 GCA_040374335.1 Phycisphaeraceae bacterium | reverse complement strand
GCGGGATCGGGGTGCACTTCTTCGGGCACTCCCACCCGGCGTTGATCGAGGCCGCGGCGGTCTCGTCCGTGGACGACGTGCTCAAGCACGGTAACTTGCTGAGCAACATGGAGGCGTACGAGTTCGGCGAGGTGCTCCTGGCGGAAGCGAAGAAGCACAGCCGGCTGAAGCACGTGTACGTCGCGACGAGCGGCGCGATGGCGAACGAGAACGCGCTCAAGGTGTGCTATCAGAAGCACGCCCCGGCGAGCCGCGTGCTCTGCTTCCAGGACTGCTTCATGGGCCGCAGCATCACCATGTGCCAGATCGGCGATGGGCCGGACTATCGGCAGGGGATTCCGCTCTCGACGCTCGTGGATTACATGCCCTTCTGGGAGCCGGCGATGGCCGAGCGGATGGGCCCTGGGATGCACGGCAAGAAGCGGTACATCGACATGGCCGTGAAGCATCTGGAGCAGTACATCCACCGCTACCCGGGCCAGCACGCGTGCTTCATCTTCGAGATGTGCCAGGGGGAGGGTGGTTTCAAGATCGGTGACCGTGACTACATCAAGGCCCTGATGGACGTCTGCAAAGCCCACCGCATCGCGGTGTGGGACGACGAGATCCAGACCTTCGGGCGTCTGCCTCGCATGTTCGCCTACGAGCACTTTGATCTCGGGGAGTACGTCGACGTCTTCTGCGTCGGCAAGATGACCCAGGCGTGCGCGACGATGTACACCGAGGAGTACAACCCCAAGGCGGGGCTGCTCAGCGGCACGTTCACGGGCGAAGGTGTCTCGTTCCGCTCGGGCATCAAGGTCATCGAGATGCTCCGCGACGGGAACTTCTACGGTGAGTCCGGCGAGTTCGCCAAGCACCACGCCCTCTTCCGGCAGCACGCCGCGGCATTGATCGCCAAGCATCCCGAGTGGTTCCCGCCGGTGGAGTCTCTCGGGAGCGAGGGGTTGGTCGGCGGTGCGGGCGGGATGATGCGGATCGCGCCCTTCGGCGGGGACAAGACCAAGATTCAGAACGCCTGCAAGGCCTGCTTTGAGGAGGGCGTGATCCTCTTCTACTGCGGTCACGGGCCGTACCACCTGCGGATGCTCCCTCCCCTTCCGGTGATGAAGGAGAGCGACTGGCCCCGGGTCTTCGCGTGCATCGAACGCGGGCTTGCGAAGGTGAAGTGACCTGCCCGGACGGGGCGGAAGTCGGAAATGTGAACTCCCGGTGGCGGAACGGGCGATCTTCGGTATCCTGTGGGCGCGGCGGTTCTCGTCGCGCCGGTTGTTGCCTGTGCCGAATCGGAGGTTCACATGCCGTGTGCTCGCCGGGCGTTTACGCTCATCGAACTCCTCGTGGTGATCGCGGTCATTGCGCTGCTCATCGGGATCCTCCTGCCGAGCCTGGGCAAGGCGAGGGAGACGTCGCGCTCGGTGAAGGAACTCGCGTCGATCTCGCAGCTTGCGAAGATCACGGCCACGTACTCGCGGGACTATCGGGAGGAGCTGATCCCGGTGCGGATTCCGAAGTACTGGATCTGGTGGCAGGTGTGCGACAAGTCCATGTATCCGGCCGACCCGGCCGATCCGCGCACGTCGCGGATCACCCGGGAGTCGATGCGCACGTGGGTCTGGCGTCTCGCGGGATACTCGGGTGTGAACGTGGACGGGCAGTTGGTCGCGAACAAGGCCGAGATGGAGACGCTGTGGTCTCGCGGGTTCACGGGCCGGACGGCCGACGCGAACGGTCTTGTGAGCTACCCGGACAACTCGTATGTCGGGGGCGTGTCGGAGCACCCGTCGTTCGGGATCAATGGCGTGTTTGTGGGCGGCGATACGAACCATGGCGCGTTCAAGCAGCACGCGCAGACCAAGTGTGGGTTTGACTCGGTCGTAGGCGGCCGGAATCCGCGTGTGATGGGCGGAATGTTCTATCTCTCGAAGGCGAGCGACGCGCGATTCCCCGCCGAGCTGATCACGTTCGCGGGTTCGCGCGCGGGCGATGTGTCTGGAACCGGGTTCCATAGCAACGGCATCAACCCCGCCGACTCGCTCACGATGAAGCGCGACGGGTTCTACAAGGTGCTGCCGCCGGCGTCGATCCCGAGCTCGGACCCGGATCACGGG
>JBEIUO010000074.1:0-8039 GCA_040374335.1 Phycisphaeraceae bacterium | reverse complement strand
GAGCGAGAGCCCGCGCGTGCTGTGGGATCGATCGGTGAACGACCGGTACAACGCGCCGGGCACCCCGCTGCGGACGCGACTGGCGAACGGTCGCATGGCTGTACGCGCGGACGATGGGTTCATGATGCTGGCGGGTCCGGGCGCAACGCCCGAGGGTGATCGGCCGTTCCTGCGGCGGCTGGACCTTCGCGACTTTTCGGTAAAGGAACTCTGGCGGTGCGAACCGGGTTGCTACGAGAGCGTGGTGGACGTGCTGGCGGGGGGCACGTTCCTCACGATGCACGAATCGCCGACGGACGTTCCGAACCTGTACCGGAGGACGATCGACGGGCTGAAGCGTGAACCGGTGACGACGTTTGTCGACGCGACCCCGGAGCTCCGCACGATCCGCAAGCAGCTCGTGAAGTACACGCGCCCGGACGGAGTCGAACTCTCCGCGACGCTGTACCTGCCCCCGGACTACAAGGAAGGCACCAAGCTCCCGTTGTTCATCTGGGCGTACCCGCTGGAGTTCACCGACAAGGCGACCGCGAGCCAGGTCGCCGCGACACCGACGCGGTTTACCCGCTTCGGTGGGATCTCGCACCTGTGCCTCACGCTCAGCGGCTACGCGGTGATGGACGGAGCGACGATGCCGGTCGTGGGCGATCCGCTCACCGTGAACGACACGTTCGTTGAGCAGATCGTCGCGAGCGCACAGGCCGCGATCGACAAGGCGGTCGAGATGGGCGTGGCGGACCGCGACCGCGTGGCCGTGGGCGGGCACTCGTACGGCGCGTTCATGACCGCGAACCTGCTCGCGCACTGCGACTTGTTCAAGGCCGGCATCGCCCGCAGCGGCGCGTACAACCGGACGCTCACGCCCTTTGGATTCCAGGGCGAGCGTCGAACCTACTGGGAAGCCGTCGACACCTACACCAAGATGTCCCCGTTCACCTACGCCGACAAGATCAAGACCCCGCTCCTGATGATCCACGGCCAGATCGACTCCAACCCGGGTACCTTCCCCGTGCAGAGCGAGCGGTTGTACGCGGCGGTAAAGGGCCACGGGGGCACGGCCCGCCTCGTGATGCTCCCGTACGAGAGCCACGGGTACGCCGCGAGAGAATCGGCGATGCACGTGCAGACGGAGATGGTGGAGTGGCTGGACCGGTACCTCAAGACACCGCCGAAGCCGTGATCAGCCTGCCCGTGCTGCGCCGATTGCCCCGGCCTTGCGCGCGTGGCGGCCGTAGACCGCCTCGAAGATCGGCGTCGCCATCAGCGTGGTGACGATGGCCATGATGACCAGGATGCTGAAGAGCGCGGGCGTGATGACGCCCCGCTCCAGGCCGATGTTCAGCAGGATCAGCTCCATGAGCCCGCGCGCGTTCATGAGGGCCCCCACCGCCAGCGCCTCGCGCATGGGCTCGCCGTGCATCCTGGCCGCCGCGAAACACGCCACGCCCTTCGCCAGCACGGACGCCACAAGCACCAGCACCGCGACCCCCCAGAGGCCGTTGGTGTTGATCGTCGCGAGCTGCGTGTTCAACCCCGAGTACACGAAGAACGCGGGGAGCAGCAGCGTCGTGGTGAGCGGCTCGATCTTGGAACGAAGCTCCTCCGCGATCGCGCCACGCGGGGTCGCGATCCCGAGGATGAACGCCCCGAACACCGCGTAGATCCCCACGAAATCAGTAAACCACGCCCCCAGCGCGAGCAGCACAAGCGTGAACGGCAGCAGCAGGTTCGAGTGCCCCCCTCCGGGCGCCAGCGCCGGCGCCCGCCTCGCAAAGACCGGCCGCACGACAAGCATCGTGAACGCCGCGTACGCGATCCCACCCCCCACCGCCATCACCGCGATCGACATGTCGTTCTTGAAGCTCGCCAGCACGATCGCCAGGATGCACCACGCCGCCGCATCATCCGAAGAACCCGCGGCGAGGGCGAGGGTGCCGATGGAGGTCCCGGTGAGGCCCCGCTCGTAGATGATCCGCGCGAGCATCGGGAATGCGGTAATGGACATCGCCGCGCCGAGGAAGAGAATCTCTTCCCCAAGCGCGACGCCGGGGGTGAACAGGTCGGCCTTGCCGCTGTACATCGTCGCGATGACCGCGCCGAGCGCAAACGGAGCGACGATCCCCGCGACGGAGACAGAGATCGCGCTGCGGGCCCGGTTCTTCAGGACCGAGAGGTCAAACTCCAGCCCCACGCAGAACATGTACAGGACCAGCCCCAGCTGCGCGATGCAGTAGATCACCGTCATCAGCGGGTGCGCGACCTTGACCCCGTCCACGCTGACCACCTGCCCCGCCTCGGTCAGCAGCTTCGGGAACAACCAGGCCTGCGTCTGCGGTGCGATCAACCCGAACAACGACGGTCCAAGGCACACGCCCGCGATCATCTCCCCCACCACTTGAGGCTGCCCGAACTTCCGCATGATCATGCCCACGACGCGGCAGGCGATCAGGATGACCGCGAACTGCAGGAAGAACAGGATGGCAAGTTGGGGGTTGGACACGCGCCGGGAGTCTATCAGCCCGCCCCCGGACCGCAAGCGCCACATCCTCGCCCAAAGCAACAGGGCCCCGTTCCCGGGGCCCTGTTGAGAAACATCACCATTCAGTGCGGTTTACTTCTTCGCGGCCTTGAACATCTCGAGACGCTCGGCCATCTCCTCAAGGACCTGCTCGTCCGCGCCCGCACTCGCCTTGTACAGGTCGTGCGCCTTGGTCTGCAACTCGATGGCCTTCGCGACGTTGCCCTTCTTGAACTCCGCCAGCGCCAGCGTGTCCATGATCATCCCGTCCTTGCTCTTGGTGATCTCCACCGCGCGGCTCGCCCACGCGTGGGCCAGATCAAGGTCCGGGTTCTTGAACGCCTTGTTGTCCAGCATCTCCCACGCGAACGTGTTGAGCGCAAAGGCGTTGTCCTTCATCGGGCCCTCGGCCGCTTCCTTGGCGATCTTCGTCGCCTCGGCGGCGTCCTTCGCCATCGCCGCGGAGAACTTGCGGATCGTGTTCATCGCCGCCGCCTGCTGGTCCTCCATCGTCAGTTCTTCTTTGAACTCGATGCCCAGCGTCTTGGCCAGCGCGGCCTCCATCTTCATCGGGTGGCCGATCCACGCCACCTTGCCCTCGCCGTCAACGATGAACGTCGCGGGAATCCCGTTCTGGCCCGCGGCCTTCAGCCAGCTGTTCGCCATCGCGCCTTCCGGACCAGCCTTCGTGTCGTAGCACACGTTGTAGTCCATCTTGTCGCCCTGCTTGTCGACGAACTCCGTCACCAGCTCGTGGTAAGCCTTGCCGCTCTTCTTGTCGTCCTGCTCCCACACGCTCACGCCGATGAACGTCACCTTGTCCTTGTACTTGTGCGCGAGCTCGGTCACGTGCGGGATCGCCTTGCGGCACGGGCCGCACCACGTCGCCCAGAACTCCATCACGTACACGTGGCCCTTCTCGAAGGACTTCACTTCCTTGCCCTTCACCCACTTCGCCACCTCGATCGCCGGAGCCTTGTCGCCCACCCCGAGCTTCTTGGTCGGCTGGCCCTCCGCCGCGGGGGCTTCCTCCTGCGCAAACGCCGCCGTCGGGGCGAGCGTCAGCGAGAGACCGGCGACCAAGGTGAGCGCGAGGGCGGACGAGAACAGGCTACGTTTCATACAAACTCCTTCGTGGTGACCCACCGCCCGGCGTGCCGCGACAAAGCGCGGCCGTCTTCGATCCGGGAATGCCGCTGGACGTGCGGGCCGCCGATGGCTCTTCTTCCGAAATGATACTGATCCCTTTGCATCTCGTTCCCGTCACGGCCCTATTTTCCCCCGTTCGCCCTTCCGCCCCCCGAACAGCCAAAGATCACCCCATGCGAAACCGCCTCCTTGCCGCCCTCCTCACGATCCTCGCTCCCGCAGCCTCCGCCGACGAAGGTATGTGGCTCCTCACCCACCCCCCCACCGCCGCCATCGAAGCGGCCTACGGCTTCGAGCCCTCAGCCGAGTGGCTCGGCCGCATGCAACGCGCCGCCGTCCGCTTCGAAACCGGTGGCTCCGGCTCCCTCGTCAGCCCAAACGGCCTCGTCATGACCAACCACCACGTCGGTTCGGACATGCTCGCCAAGCTCTCCTCACCCTCCCGCGACCTCCTCTCCACCGGCTTCCTCGCGTCCTCCCCCGAGCAAGAGCTCAAGTGCCCCGACCTTGAGCTCCGCGTCCTCATCTCCATCACGGACGTCACCGACCGCATCAACTCCGCCTCCTCCGCCACCGACCCCGCTCAGGCCGCAGACGCCCGCCGACGCACCATCGCCGACATCGAGGCAGAAGCAACCAAGTCCGCCGGCCTCGTCTGCGACGTCGTGACCCTCTACCAAGGCGGCATGTACCACCTCTATTGCTACAAGTCCTACACAGACGTCCGACTCGTCTTCGCCCCCGAGCAGGACATCGCCTTCTTCGGCGGCGATACCGACAACTTCGAGTTCCCCCGCTTCAACCTCGATTGCTGCTTCTTCCGCGTCTACGAGAACGGCCGCCCCGCCTCCACGCCCGACCACCTCTCCTGGTCCCCAAACGGCGCCGCCGAGAACGAGCTCATCTTCATCTTCGGCCACCCCGGCTCCACACGCCGCGCCCTCACCGCCGAGCACCTCACCTTCATGCGCGACGTCGATCACCCCCTCCGCCTTTCGAACCTCTGGCGCGCCGAGATCAAGCTTGCCGAGTTCGCCGGACGAAGCGCATCCAACGCGCTCCTCGCCCGCGAAGACTCCTTCGGATTCGCCAACGGCCGCAAGGCCTACACCGGCCAGCTCGCCGGCCTCCATGATTCCACAACGTTCGGCGCCAAGATCCGCGCCCAACGCCAGCTCCGCGCAGCCATCGACGCTGACCCCGATCTCTCCGCCCTTACCGCCGGTGCCTTCGCCCAGATCGCTCAGGCCCAACAGGCAAACGCCAACCTCTTCCCCCGCAAGTACACGCTCGAACGCATCGCCCGCTGCGGCGTCCTCTCCCAGGCCGCGCTCCACATCGTCCGACTCCGCGACGAACTCCCCAAGCCCAACAACGAACGCCTCCCCGAATACTCAGACGCCGCGCTCGACGCCACCTACCTCTCCCTCTACTCCCCCGAACCCGTGCACGATGAACTCGAGGCCGTGCGCCTCGGAATCGCCCTGGGCTTCTTCGTCGAACGCTTCGGGGCCGATGATCCCATCGCCGCACGCCTGCTCGCCGGCCGCTCCCCCATGGACCGCGCCCGCGACCTCGTCACCGCCACCAACATCAAGAACCCCGCCGACCGCAAGAAGGCCGTCGATGCTCCCGCCGACGCCCCCACCTCCACCGACCCACTCCTCGCGTTCGCCTCCGACCTCGACAAGGCCCTCCGCCGCGTCACCAACGCCTTCGAAGACTCCGTCGAAGCACTCGAAACCCAGGCCTACTCCCGCATCGCCCGAGCCAAGTTCAAGCTCCGCGGCACATCCGAGTACCCAGACGCCACCTTCACCCTCCGCCTGACCTACGGCAAGGTCACCGGTCTCCAAGACCAGGGCACGCAGGTCCCCGCCTTTACCAACATCGGCGGCACCTTCTCACGTTACGAAGACCGCAAGGGCCAGACCGGCTTCGCTCTGCCCGACTCCTGGCTCAAGGCCCGCAACACCCTCGCCCTCGAGACCCCCTTCAACTTCGTCTGCACCGCCGACATCATCGGCGGAAACTCCGGCAGCCCCGTCGTCAACGCCTCCGGCCAGGTCGTCGGCCTCGTCTTCGACGGCAACATCCACTCCCTCACCGGGTCCTTCGTGTACGACGCCGCCAAGAACCGCGCCGTCGCCGTGGACTCCCGTGGCATGCTCGAAGCCCTTAAGACGGTCTACAAGGCCGACGCACTCATCGCCGAACTCCGGGGTTCGCCGAAGTAATCCCGACGGACTCCCACGGCCCGCGCGTCCTGTGCTCGTCACCACTCCGAAAGGCAATCCACCATGAACCTGACCCGGCGAGATTTCGTGCAGTACGCGGCGGCAACCGGCCTGGCCCTGGGACTCAACCCCCGCCTTGCCCTCGGTGCAAACCGAGTCCCTCTCAAGATCCTCATCCTCGGCGGCACTTCCTTCCTCGGCCCCGCCTGCACCGAGGCCGCGCTCGCCCGTGGCCACACCGTCACGCACTTCAACCGCGGCCGCCTCGAGAGCAAGCGCAAGGAAACCGGCCGCCCCAGCCAAGTCCCCGACGGCGTCGAGGTCCTCTACGGCAACCGCGACCCCAACCTCACCGCCGACGATTGGAAGGGCCCCCAGGACGGCGAGAAGGACCCGAGCAGCCCCAAGGGCCTCTCGCAGCTCGAAGGCAAGAAGTGGGACGCCGTGATCGACACCTCCGGCTATGTTCCCCGCATCGTGAAGGCGAGCGCCGAACTCCTCGCGCCCAACGTCGGAACGTACCTCTTCATTTCCTCGGTCTCCGTCTACTCCAAGAACGACACGCCCGGCCAGGACGAGACCGCCGAGGTCGGCAAGCTCTCCGACGAAACGGTCGAGGAGATGGGCGCCGACTTCTCGAACTACGGCCCCCTCAAGGCCCTCTGCGAGCAGGCCGCCGAAGCCGCCATGCCCGGACGTGTCGCCAACGTGCGCCCCGGGTACATCGTCGGCCCGCGCGACACCTCCGGTCGCTTCATCTACTGGCCCCGTCGCGTCTCCGAGGGCGGCGAAGTCCTCGTCCCCGGCGCGCCCGAAGACCCGGTCCAGATCATCGACGTCCGCGACCTCGCGGAGTGGACCATCCACCTTCTCGAGAACAAGATCACCGGCGTCTTCAATGCCACCGGCCCCACGGACGAACTCCAGATGAAGGCCATGGTGGAAGGATGCAAGGCTGGCGTCGGCGGCGACGCCTCCTTCACCTGGGTCCCCGCCGACTACCTCCAGACCCAGGGCATCGGACTCCCCATCTGGATCCCCCCGGTCGCCGAGTACATCGGGTTCCACAAGCGGAGCATCCAGAAGGCCGTCGCCAATGGCCTGAAGTTCCGCCCCGTCTCCGACACTGCCAAAGCCACCCTCGATTGGTACCTCTCGCTCTCCGAAGACCTCCGCCAGCGAGTCGGTGCGCACGTTCTGCCGAAAGAGAAGGAAGCACAGGTTCTCGCCGACTACAAGGCCCTTAAGCCGAAGTAAGCCACCGCCGCCCGGCACGCAAATTTTTCGCGTGTCGGGTGGCATTCCCCGGCAGGCGATGTATCTTCGCAGTAGAAGAGGGGTTTCCGATTCCCGGAGAGACAAGCCACACGCATCGGCCATTTCGGCCGAGAAGCGGTGGCCTTTATTCGTTCTGCTCTCTCATGGGCCGGAGGTCTGTCGTTATGGACTTGGGTATCACGGTCAGGATGGTCGTCGTAGCCACACTCGCAACCGCATCAACACAAGCGCTCGCCGGGATCACCACGAAGGTCTCCCTTCCGAGTGCCGCCGACAACGAACTCGTTGACCCGCGCACCGGTGACATCTCCGGTGGGTACGAGGATCGAACGCCCGGCCAACGCGGCGTCCGCTCCGCCGATCTCGCATCCGTAAGCCTCAACGTCACCACGCTGAACGGGCTGAATCATCCCGTGAACATCGGTGGCGACACGGCCGTCCTTCGCGGCCCGACCTTCGTCACCCTCGGCGCCCACCGCTTCGGCACCGCCGATGTCCTCGCCCAGTGGGACGAAGTCGTCAACTCCGGCCGCACCTTCGTCAACCTCGCCATCAAATCAAGCAACGAAGCGGGCCTCATCCCCGCGGGAGCCTCCGTCGACGGCTCCGGAATCGCAACCTGGAACTGGCGCTTCGGTCTCACCGACCCAGTGGACTACGAGCCGAGCGTCACCTCCGTAGTCCTCCGCTCCGCCACCGCCTTCTACAGCCGAAACGGCGGCCGCTCCTTCTTCTCGTCCCAGATCTTCTCCCCCAACCTGCCCCCCAACTTCATGCCCGGGCGCGACCCCGGTGTCCCCCTCGTCACCGCCGGCGACGGTACGAACTACGTCCTCCTCAGGTACGAGATCGACGTC
>JBEIUO010000342.1:0-4013 GCA_040374335.1 Phycisphaeraceae bacterium | reverse complement strand
GGCGACAAGGGCGGCAAGGGCAAGAAGGCCGACGGCGAGAAGAAGGGCAAGAAGAAGGGCGGGTAAGACCGCACTTCGATCACGTCAGTTATCCAAAGGAAGCCGCTCGAAAGAGCGGCTTCTTTCTTTGGCGCGTTGGAAAAGCAACACCGCCCGCGAGGCGCGGGCGGTGGTTGGGTTTGGTGGCTTGTTGCCGCGATCAGCGGTCGGCTTGGGCCTGGTTGGCGGGTTCGGAGACGCGGGCCTTCATGAGGAGGAGGGCGCTCTCGAGCTGGAGGTCGAGGCCCTTGGTGATCAGGTCCGTGGGGTTTGCACGTTTGGCCAGATCAGCCTGGATGATCCCGTTCTCGTTGATCGGGATGACGTCGGCGTCGCGCCGCAGCAGGATGCCATCGGTGGTCTGCTTCGGGAGCATCTCGACGGTGAGGTTCGGCTGAACGCCCCACGTGGTTGCGCCGACGCGGCGGTGGATGATCGACTTGTCCGGGAGCATGTAGTACTGGACGGTGAGCTTGAGGTGGGAGTTGGAGGTGAGCTGCCAGACGTTCTGGACGGAGCCCTTGCCGAAGGAGCGGGCGCCGAGGAGGATCGCGTCGAGGTCACCGGACTTTGCGTAGCAACTGATCGCGCCGGAGACGATTTCGCTGGCGGAGGCGGAGCCTTCGTTGATGAGGACGATGATGGGGGTCTTGGCGAGGGAGGCCTGGGTTGGCCGGGTGTATTCGGAGTTCTCGATTGCGCCGGTTGCGCCGCGGGCCTGCACGACGACGCCGCCTTCGACCTTGATGAACTTGCGGGAGACTTTGACGGCTTGGTCGAGGAGGCCGCCGGGGTTGAAGCGGAGGTCGAAGATGAGTCCCTTCATACCACGGGACTGGAGTCCGGCGACTGCCGCGGCGATCTCGTCGCCGGTGGTCTCGGTGAACTGGCCGAGGCGGATGTAGCCGATGCCGCTTTCGGCGTCGATCATGTAGTCCCAGGCGTCTTCGCGTTCACCGGAGCGGATCCAGCCCTTTGCGGAGGGGACTTCGATGAAGCTGCGTTCGAGCTGGAAGTCGATCATTCGGCCGGGCGCGTCGGCCTTTTCGGTGTTGGGGCGTTCGATGGTGAGGGTTACGGGCGTGCCAGCGGGCCCGGTGATGACGTCGACTACCTGGTCGAGGGTGAGGCCGAAGACGTTTTTGCCGTTGACGGCGGCGAGGATGTCGTTGGAGTGAATGCCGGCGCGCTGGGCGGGGGTGCCTTCGAGGGGGGTGGCGATCTTGATGCGGGACTGGTCGTCGTACTCGATCTGGACTCCCACGCCGACGAAGCGCCCCTGGGTGTTCTTCTGGAAGCGGCGGACCTCGTCGGGCCAGATGATGACGGAGTACTCATCGAGGGGCGACATGACGCCGTTGCCGAACTCGTGGAGGAGGGAGGTGGTGGGGAGTTCGAGGGTTTCGTTGTTGATGCGACGGAGGCGTTCGAGGAGTTGTTCGATCTGGACGAGGTCGTAGGCCTGGTCGGAGGCGCGGATCTTGGCCTGTTCGCCGTCGAGGAAGGCGAGGATGGCCGCGCGGGCGGTGCGGTCGCCGATCTTCGGGACGGTTTCTTCGAGGAGGTTGGTGGTCGCGAGGGTCTTGAGGTTCTCGAGGCCGCCGATGAGGAGGTCGTTCTGCTTGGGCTTCTCGACGTGCTTGACGGAGAACGCGATGGCGCGGATCAGCATGACCTGGTCGATGCCGGCGAGCTTTTTGGTGAAGTCGTCGCCGAGGGAGTTGTAGGGGGGCATTTTGGCGTCTTCGCCGAGGGCCTTGAGGCGTTCGAGGCGGAGGTCGTAGAGCTTCTTGGGCGCGTAGAGGCGGAGCATGGCGAGGCGTTGGCCGAGGCGTTCGACGTCGCCGTGGTAGGTGCCGGTTTCTTCGAAGAGACCGTTGAGGAGGCCGAAGAGTTCGCTGGCGTTGAGGACGTCGCCGCGGGATTCGGAGTCTTTGGCGGAGGCGACGGCCTGGGTGACGATGGTGGCGATCTGCGGTTCGGCGGCGAGGTGGCCCTTCTTGACCGCGAGCATTTCGAGTTCGATGGCGGAGCGGAGGCTCTTGGAGAGTCGGACGTAATCGTTTGTTTCGGCGAGGTTTTTGGCGAGTTCGTCGCGGAGTTCTTTTTCGCGTGCGGCGCGGTTGGTTTCGCGTTGGGCGAGGTTGGTCTTGAGGCTGGTTGCGGCGGCGGCGAGGTCGGCCTTGGGGCCTTTGGGGTCGAGGTCGGCCATTCGGGCGACGGCCTGTTCGAACTTGGCGTTGTCACCGGCCTTGGCGGCGAGCCAGAGTTGGCGGGCGAGGGCGTCGGTGCCGGCCTGTTCGGGCGCGGCGGTGACCTGGTTTTGTGCGAAGAGCTGAGAGGGGGAGGAGGTGAGGGTGAGCGCGGCGACGAGGACCGCGGCGTTGGTTACACGGCGAAACAACTTCATGCACTGGCTCCTGTAGAACTGGAGATCACCGGCACCTCAACCCGCGAACACACCGAAAGGACGGCAAGGGGCCGCCTGATCGGAGGAGAGGGACACGGGTGGATCGACCCCACCGCGACCAGTGTTGATGCGCCGGTCCGCCTTCTCCGCCATGGGCATGATATCGGCCCCGCTGGAACGCTACCGACGGCGTAGGTGTCGCGGGGGGTCTGTTAGGTGCTGGTGTGGTGGTGGACTTTTTTGAACACGACGCCCGCGGTTGCGAGGGCGACAGCGCCGACGATGCCGAGGAGGAGGGGCTCGATGGAACCGCCGCCGCGGGAGGTGGAGGCGGCGATGCCGGTGGCGAGGAGGCCGCAGAGGGGGCCGCCGGCGTAGCCGACACCGATGAGGGCTTCGTGGGTTCCACCGGCGTCGACTTCGGAGTGGCTGACTTCCATGGCGTAGTAGATGGCGCCGACGTAGAGGGAGGACATACCGATGCCGAAGGCGACGAGGCCGCCGATGAGGACGGGGAGGCCGATGGATTGGGAGAACCAGCTCGAGGCGACGATGATGCCGAAGCTGCCGACGATGAGGGAGGAGGCGGTGATGGCGAGGCTCCACTTGCCGTGCCAACCGGTCCAGCGTTCGAGGAGGAGGAAGGTGCCTGCGCGGCTGAAGAGGTAGACCGCGACGAGGGTGGTTTGCCAGCCGTCGACGACGCCGATGCGTCGCATCGCGCTGGGGAGGTAGGGCATGAGGGTGTTGACGACGAGGTAGGCGACGGGGAGCATGATGCGGAAGGCGGTGAGGAGATCACGGAAGACTGGGGGGTGCTCGCGAGGGGAGTCGGCGTGGTGAGAGCCGGGCATTGGGGTGAAGAAGGGGAGGAAGGCGAGGGAGGCGAGGTGGGCAACGCCGAAGAGAAGGATGGCGAGGAGGGCGTGGTCTTTGACGAGTGGGGAGACGAAGACTGCGCCGCATGCGCCGGCGAGTGACCAGCCGACGTTCCACTTGCCGAGCGCAGAGCGGAGTGCTTCACCTTCGCGGCCGCCGGAGAGGTAACTCTCGACGATGGGCCAGAGCATGCCGGAGAGGGGGCTGTACATGCAGACCTGGACCCAGATGGGCCAGGTGGAGTCGCCCTGGAAGAGGTAGGGGATTGTGCACGAGATGGTCATCCCGCTGATGATGAGCCCGAGCACGGTGCGGTCGGGGATGGCGCGGGAGCGTGTGAAGCGGAGGAGTTTGCCGGCGCCGATGGAGCCGGCGATGTAGGTGACGCCCATGACGGCGCCGAGGATGTAGTTGAGGGTGCGGTCGAAGTGGTAGGCTTGTTCGGTGAGGAAGTAGATGGCGGTGGTGAGGATGGTGGTGGAGATGCTGTTGAGGATGGTGACGCCGAAGACGGGCACCAGAGGGGTGAGGCCGGAGGTTCGTGGGGTTGGGATGTGCATGGGTGTGGGGAGGGCGTCGGCCGGGAGTGGGCGGGGATGGTAGACCGTGGGAGTGGAGATGCCGTGACGGCGGAGGATTGGGGAGCTATCATGTGCCCTGCTGTGCTCGTAGCTCAACTGGATAG
>JBEIUO010000492.1:0-3118 GCA_040374335.1 Phycisphaeraceae bacterium | reverse complement strand
CCGTTGCCGTCGTTGTCCTTGCCGTCGAGCTTCTCGCCCGCGTTGACCCACAGGCGGTCCTTGAAGATCTCGACGTCGGTACCCGAGTCCCAAACGCACGCCACGACCGGGGAGCCCTCACCCGCAGCGACCACGGCCTCGCGGTCCGGCCAGATGTCCTTCTTGGCGACCGCGTTGGCCTCGATGATCCCGCCGTACACCTCGCCGATCGTCGGCATGAGCGGCAGCACGACGTCGACCGTGAACCGGGTCTGCACGATCCCCCTCGCGACGTCCTGGCTCACTTCGCCATTGGCCTGCTCAACGATGGGATCCAACTGCGACTTGATCTGGCCGACGATGAACTCCGTCGTGATGAACTGCGCCTGCCCGCGTGCCCCCTTCACATCGTCGCCCACCTTGTCCCACGGCAGCGAAGAAACCTTGCGCTTCAACGCCTCCGCAAAGAACTTCGTCCGCTCTTCGCCCGTCCGACCCGACTTGATCGCGGCCGCATGCGCCCGCAGCACCGCGCCGCTCATCAGCTTCTTCGATTCCTTCCCCTCCAGGTCCCGCACCTTGTCCGCGTGCTTCATCGCCCCATCGATGTCTCCCCCCAGCATCGCCGCGGCCTGCAGCACACGGTGATACTCCTGCAGCGTCGTCGGATCCTGAATGTCGTACTTCGCGAGATCCGCCTCGCAGTCGGCCGCGACCTTGGCGAGCAACTCCTTGAACGGCCCATCAGCGGTGAGCAGTTCGGAGGGCTTTGCTTTCAGCGTGTACATGTGCCGGGGCAGATCGTCCGCGGTCTTGACCGCGATCCTCTGCTCCTGACCCATTGCCACCCCCACCGGCAGGCCGGCGAAGAGCAGGAAACTGGCGATCGCGACGACGGTGGTATTGCGGGTGTTCATGGCGATTCCGGCACAAGTCAAAGAGGTGCGCCCGACGTGGGCGCAGAAACAGGATGTGCACGCCGGCAGAATCCGGCACGCGGGTCAAACTGTACGCACCCGAATCAGCAGCCCCCGGCGTCCCAGAGCCCGAAGAAGACGATGACGTCGTCCCCATCGGCCCCCCCGCTTTCATCGACGTCAGCGCACTCCGCTCCCGCGTCCCACTCCCCGAAGAACGCGATCACGTCGTCTCCGTCGATGCCCCCGCTGTTGTCGTAGTCCGCGGGGCACCCCTGGATCTGCCACGCGCACGCGGGCGGCGGGGTCATCGCACGATCCAGGAACAGGTAGTTCGCGAGGTACACGCTCTCGCTCCGGCCACCCTCAAGATCGCTGAACATCGAGAACGTCGTGTTGATCGGAGCGGGGTTCGTTGGATTCGGCGACACCCGCCACGGGTTGGGGAACTGCCCCCACGCCGCCCAGTCCGCCCCTGCCACCGCCGTCCCGTCCCCGTAGGTCGGGGCCGTCGGATCGCAGTAGTTGTACAGCCAGTCGCCAACCGTCGATCCAACCGGCGTTCCGTTCACGTAGAACGTCGCGGTGTTGAGCCGAGGATGGTCGTTCACGACAGCGATGCGCAGCCAGGTGTTCGGCTGAATCTGCGGCGCCACGACGTACTGCTCGGGGATCACCCCGTACCCAATCGTCGGCCCACGCGACGGATCGCGACGGATCATCAGGTCCGCCGCGGAGTCGTTGTTGTCACTGTCTTCGAGCAACGCGATGGGATACTCCGCCGCCCATGCCGGGGTCGGGATGTACACATCCCAGACCATCGTCCACTGACCGATCGTGTCGCCCGGGAAGACGGGCTTCGTGAACGGCGCGACCACCAGGCCGACGCCGCGCCGCAGATCCGGATTGGGGTTCGACAGGTTCCGCGCGGGGCTCGTGCGGTACACCGTGTCCTCTACGCCGCCCGGCCCGGGAATCCCGAAGCTCGTGGTGGTCCCGAACGCCGACTGTGCCGCCGTCACGCCGGTCGGCGCCGCCGGATTCGGTGTGTCTTCATTGCCGATTCCACCAAGAATCGTCCCGAACGCCGGATCGTCGAGGTACCGCATCTTGCCGCGGCTCCCCGAGACCGGCGTGAAACCGTTGTTGAAATGCCACTCCGAAGCCTGATCGGGCGACGGAGTCCACACGCTCACATTCGTCGTCCCCGCGTTGATCCGCAGCGTGCCCGCGAGCGAACCCAGCGGGATCGTGATGTTGGTGATCTCGAAGAACGCCGTCCCCGTCGCCGTCACACGCACGACCAGCGTCACGCCCACCGTGAGCCCGGCGAACGTGCCGTCGAACCGCTGCGAGTAGATGTTCGTCGGAATCGTGCCCTCTGGATTCCGCACCCAACCCCGCGTCAGCTTCGACGCCCCGGGCTTCAGCGTGTCCAACATCTGGGCGATCGTGCTCCCCGATGGGATGATCGAACCGATGATTCCGGTCGTCGTCACCGTCCCCTGAATGTCATAGGAGTAGCCCGTCGCCGGGTTCACGAACTGCGCAGGACCCGCGGGGGAAGGGTTCGCGCTGCTGTTGCGGCTTTGGTTCGGGAAGCACGGCCCGAAGAGCTGGCAACGCAACTCCATCCCCGTGCTGTTGATCGTGGCCGACGTCTGTGCCATGGCCGATCCCGCCCCAACCAGCCCGGCCAGCACTGCAACCATTCGCGACGCACCGTTCTTCATTGAGTCTCTCCTAGTGCCAAAAGCGTACCACGCGCCTCTCCCCCTGAAAAGCCCATTCTCCCACCTTGACACGCCCCTTACACTGCCCCCATGAAGCTGCCCGCCCCCATTGTTGTCCTCGCCATCCTCGCGACGCTCTGCTCCCGCGCACTTGCCATCATCGGCGCTTCCCCAGTCCCCCAGAACGACGCCCGCTTCGACGCCGTCGCCGCCTTCACTCTCGACCAGTGGCGCGACCTCAACGTCCCCACCGGCAACGCCGTCCTCATCGCCCCTGACCGCGTGATTCTCCCCCGTCACCTCATCAACTCCACCTTCACCCAACCCAACTCCGCCGACGGAACTCCCGGCGCATATGTCGTCCGCTTCCGGGCCAATCCCGACGGCTCCCGGGGCAGCATGAGCAACCCCGCCTCCTTCCACCACGTCCGCATCGCTCGCTGGATCACCCCACCCCGGCGCACCTCCGCCGACGACCTCGTCATCGGT
>JBEIUO010000777.1:0-1771 GCA_040374335.1 Phycisphaeraceae bacterium | reverse complement strand
TCCCCCGGCGATCGTGCGGCTTTCGGTTCGATGGCAGTTTCACAAAGAAGGAAGGTCAGCGATGGAACACACTGGAACGACGGACGGTTTGGCACCGCGGAACGAAGCAGGCCGCGTCGGCGCGGGAGTGCTGCGTGAAGATCTCGGAGCACTCGCGACCGATGCGAAGCAGCTCATGCGTGACGGCGCGGCGGGGATTCACGACGGCGCGGACCGCGCGGTCACGCAGGCCAAGGAGAAACTCCACGACATTGAGCGAGCCGGCGCGGACGCGGCGGCCTCGCTGAAGTGCGTGGTTGCGAGAAACCAGATGGCGAGCCTGGGTATCGCGGCAGGGGTCGGGCTCGTGATCGGATTGCTCGTCTTTCGGCCGAGGAGCTGAGCGTGAAGGCGATATCTCAGTTTGTGGTGCGGCTGGTTGAGTTGTTCGAGGCGGAAGCGAACGCTGTCGGGGGCGTGCTGCGGGTCGAGGCTCGCCGGGCGCACACCGTGGTCTGCGAGACCGCGATGGCCGCGACGTACCTCGTGGTCGCCGCGCCGCTGATGGTCGCTGGGGTATCGCTGCTGGCGGCCGCGTTGTACTGGTGGGTGGAGCCGATGTGGGGTCGGGCGATCTCCGCGGGCCTCGTCGGGATCGTCCTGGTCGGAGCGGGTGCGGGTGGCATGCTCTGCTTTGCGCGCTGCTTCGAGCGGAGGTCGCGATGAACGGACCACGTGTCATCGGTGAGCGTGAGCGAGCGGCCCGGCTTGGTCGGTTGTCCGTGCAACGAGCGAAGGCGCGGCTGCTGTCGTGGGCGGACGCGCGGGACGAACATGCACGCGGTCGGCTCGGGCTCGGGTTGGCCGCGAGTAGCGGTCTCGCGCTGGTCGGCGGTGTCCTGCTTGCCCGCCGGCTGTCGCGGGCTGGACCCGAGCGATCGGGGCCGCGCGGGACGGGTGCTCAGGGATCGGTCTGGTGGGCGGTCGCGCGTGCGGGGGTTTGGGCGCTGCCGCACCTGGTGGGGATGTTCAGGGGCAAGGGTGAGCGGGGGACGCACGGCGTCACCCGGGCATCACCGTAACGAAAGGGAAGGGTGCGCGATGCTTAAGTGGTCACTGGCGTTTCTGGTGTTCGCGTTGATCGCCGCGTTGCTGGGGTTCACCGGCATCGCGGGTGAATCGATGTACGTGGCGCGGATTCTGTTCTTTGTGTTCTTGATCGTGTTCCTGGTCGGGCTGGTGTACAGCCTGGTGACCGGGAAGCGGAGTCCGGTGGGATGAGGGGGAGCATGCCGCGGAGAACGCGGCGAAGGGAAGGATGTATGGAACGGATCATTCGTCTGGCTGGGTGTGTTGTGGTGATGGCGTGCGCGGCGCTGGTGTGCGGGTGCAACACAACCAAGGGTGTTGGCGCGGACATCGAGAAGGCCGGCGACAGCCTGAAGGACTCCGCGGACAAGCACGGAGCGGATTGAGCTCGCGGGGGGCGTTGGGGGGACGAGAGTACAACCCGGAGGAATCCGGGTTGTTTCGTTTTTTGAGGTGAGGGAGACGGCTGCGATGGTCACGCGGGAAACACACGCCTGACCATCGCAACCGTGGATGACACCCGCCGCGTGAGTCGTGCGCGGCGGGTGCAAGCGGGGACGTGGGCGTTGGCCCGCGTCCCCAAATCCGATTCCCCGCCTCTCTCCCTTCCAGCGTGGCGAAGCCAAGCGTGAAGCGACGGGGGATCGGCTACTGCTTCCTTGTGATCGAGGCCGAACTCCGAGGTCCCGGCCGTTCGCGATTC
>JBEIUO010000533.1:0-2934 GCA_040374335.1 Phycisphaeraceae bacterium | reverse complement strand
CGGCGGAGGCGTTCGAACTGCATGTTCCGAAGGGTATTGACCCGGACGCGCAGATCGTGCAGGTGGCGTTCGTTGCCCAAGGCGTTGGCCAGGATGTGCAGAAACGCCAGCACGCTCCCGGCGATGGTGAGCCAGAGGACGGCGGTCAGGAGCTCCGAAGCCTGGGGCATGACAAGGTCATCGACCGGCCGACCCGGTGGCTTGACTTGCTGTAGAATGCGGATTGTGTTTGGTTCTGCGAACGAAAGAGGGAGAACTCCGTATAACAGACGCACGACCGGTGGAGTCCGGTCGGTCCGTTTGGAACGATTCTGCCGCGCCCGATCTTCAGTTGCACCCGTATGACCACGAACGAACTTCTGATGAGAACCGAGTCGGATCACCGGAGTGCCCTCGGCACCAGGGTCCTGCGATTCCTGGCGGCGATGGTCGCGTGCCTCGCCCTGGTCGGCGGGGTCACCCCGTCTTGGGGCCAGACCGCGACGGTGCCAGAGAACCAGGGTGCCGCGGCGTCCCAGGTGCGCGTCGACGTGGACCGGTTTGGGCTGGGGAACGTTGCGAGGCAGGGCGATTGGGTTGGGGTTCGGCTCACGCTGGCGGACACGATCGATAAGCCCCGGAACGTGGTTGTGCGGATTTCGAGCCCCGACCCGGATCGAGATATCAGCGTCTCCGAGCGGGCGATGGCGTTGAACGGCCAGGAGAAGATCACGGTGTGGCTCTACCACCCGTTGAGCTTTCTTTCGGACGGTGGCGACTGGGTTGTCACGGTGTACGAGGCTGCCGAAGGGAGCATCACCGATGCCGCGGGTCGGGAGCTGCCCGGTCTTGGCGAGTTGCTGGCGCGGGCGACCGTTTCGAGCGCGATGTCGTCGACGGCTGGCCCGAACGGGCCGAATAGTGCAGATGTCGTGCGGCCGGGCGTTGGCCTGATGGGTGTGGTGGGGCCCAACGACTTCGATTTGCAGACGCTGAGCGAGCAGTTGTCGCCGACCGAGGCGTTCATGCCCTACGCGCACGAGTCCACACGGCTCGCGCGAGGCTTGCTGCCAGCGGAGTTCCCCGACCGGTGGCAGGGACTCGCGGCATTCGACGTGATCGTCTGGGGCGGCGGCGAGCCCTCGGAGCTTCGCCCGGAGGCGAGGCGAGCAATCCGTGAGTGGATCGAGCGGGGTGGTCACTTCGTCGTGGTGCTGCCGAGCGCGGGACAGACGTGGACCAACGAGAATCTCTCGGATCTCTACGACGCGATGCCGCTGGTGTCGGTCAAGAAGAACGAGGACGAAGACCTCACCGAGATGAAGTACCTGATCACGCACCGCTCGCGGACCCAGGTGCCCACGAAGTCGGTGGTGCACACCTTCGCACCCCTGCCGGACATCGGGCCTGCGGACGCGATGTCGATCCTGCGCGACCACAAGGACCGAACGATCGTGGTGCGGCGAGCGGTCGGTGGTGGGGCGGTCACGTGGATCGGGATCGATCTCAACGTCCGCCAGCTTGAGGGCATCGTCGAGTCGGATGTCTTCTGGAACCGCGTGCTCGGCCGGCGCGGCAGCTCGTTGAGCCCGTCGGAGGTTCGCGTGGGGCCGGGGGGAAATCCTCCGCTCGCGGCGGGGCGTCGTCCGACGCCGTTCGATCTGCGGATTCCGTCTGAGATTGCGCTCGTCCGCGACTCCGCGACGGGGATGCTGCTGGCGTTTATCGTGTTCGTGCTCTATTGGCTCGTCGCGGGGCCCCTTGGGTTCGGGGTGCTGAAGGCCAAGGATCTGAAGAAGCACGCGTGGCTGGCGTTCATGCTCTCGGGTGCGGTGTTTACCGGCGTGGCGTGGGGCGGCGCGTTCCTGTTGCGACGGCGCGACGTCGAGGTGCGGCACTTCGCGATTCTCGATCATGTGTTTGGCCAACCCGTGCAGCGAGCCCGCATGTGGGCGAGCGTGCTGATTCCGAGGTACGGGGACGCCCAGATCCGAATCGGTTCGCCAACCAGCGAGACCCGCGCGACCAACTCGGTCTTCGCATGGGATCGGTACGACGGGGATCCGAACATCTCGTTCCCGGACGCCCGCGAGTATCGCACGCCGATCGGCGATCGCACGGCGATTTCCGTGCCGGCGAGGCAGACGATCAAGCAGGTTCAGATCGATTGGGCCGGTGCACCGCCGTGGGCGATGCCGTTCCCGCAGAGCGTTCCCGGTGCGACGGAGGCCGGGAGCATCCGGTTGCTAAACGGCGGCGCGTGGCAGCGGGATACGCCGGTGCTGGAGGGTGTGCTCAGGCACAAGCTGCCCGGACCGCTCCGGAACGTGCAGATCGTCGTGATCACCGGGCAGACACCGATTCGCCGTTGGATGCAGTTCGCGGCACGAAGGGACGACGCGATCGCCGATGGGTTCGCATTCCGGTATAACGCGGCATGGGAACCCGACACCGACCTTGATCTCGGCGTCCTGACGACCATCGACACGCTGCCCTCGCTCGCCAAACTGTTGAGCGACCTTCGACCCGAGCCCGGGATGTCCTACGACCCCGCGGACTACCTGCGTCAGGAAACGCTCTCGGATCAGATGGCGGCCCTCTCGCTCTTCCACATCATGCCACCGCCGCAGGAAGACACGCAGGCGAACTACGTCTACGCGGGGCAGCGGTACTACACCCACGGCATGGATCTCTCGCACTGGCTCTCGCACCCATGCGTGATGATCCTCGGGCAGTTGGGGGATGCGGGTGATGACGGCGTTGAAGCGCCGATCGCGATGACGGTGGATGGCGAGGTTGCGCCGTCGAACGGCATCACGTTCGTTCGCTGGATCTACCCGCTGCCGTCGAATCCCCCCCGTATCGCGACCAAACCTTCTCCGGATCAGCCGGAAAGGCCGGCGCCCAACGAGCAGTCGACCGACGAGACCAGCGACCAGCAAGGCCCTCCCCAGT